>NZ_JAMPNQ010000002.1:0-53988 GCF_028479445.1 Providencia sp. PROV210 | reverse complement strand
TTCAACTCCCGCCAGCTCCACCAAATTTTAACTGTCAGTGATGTGACAACAACTTTAAAAACAGTAACTTGGCAAAGTTGAGCAGACAGTAACATTACCCAGAATGGACTTCAAAATGCACGCGAAATGCACGTGTATTAGAAGAATAGAAAAGCTCACTTCGGTGGGCTTTTTTGTTATCTACCAAGCACTAAATTTGTAACACAGCCATCATTATATTTAACCAATTGAGTATATAGGGGGTATTATGACAAACAAGATGTTCGGTAATTTCATAAAAAAAATTCGTATCCAAAAAAACATCTCAACTTCAGAGATAGCTAAGAACTTAACTGTATCTGAAGCTGAGTATATTCGATATGAAAATGGGGATATGTCTATCTACATTGATGATCTGTTTGTTATAGCGAAAATTTTAGATACTGATGTGAATTATCTGCTGAATATATATGAAAAAAACAGTTCATTTTATTAAATAGAACTACAGAAAGTTCAGCTTATGCTTGTTATATTTTTATATTATAATCAATAGGTTCTTTGTAAGCTTCTTCCATCACCTGTTCGAAAAAAAACTCAATATTAACATTTAATACTTTAAGTGCTGATACCAAAGTATCTATATCAATTTTATTGATCCCTCGTTCATACCGGTATAACTGCTGCTCGCTCTTACATCCTGTCAACTTGGAAAACTGAGATGCAGTATATCCAGCATCTCGCCTCAGAGATTTAACTTTTTGTCCTACCAACGCTGATACTGTACGATTCATACTCATATTAATGCCCCATCCAACAGTCGTTAAATATAATAATTAAACTTTAACTTCTAGGTTTATATATCTATTACATATCAAGTATAGATGTCATTTTAGAATCATCCATAAAAGATAGTTATATTTTGATAATTATCACTTATCCATGTTTTTCTGTTGACTTTACTGGTATATAGCACTATTTATAAGTAAAGCATTTTATTTCAATAGCTATTGCCACTAGAAAATGAAGAGGAATATTTATGAATAAGTTTATAATTTCTGCTTGTATGATTGCATCAAGTGCCCTGTCCTTCAATGCATTAGCCGCAGACAAAATGACCTCAACCCCCGAAAATATGACATGTAAAGAGTATGTGGACCTGAACCCTAAAAGCTGGGCTCCAGTTGCCTTATGGGTAACATCACAAGATACTCAGTTTAAAAGTGGAGACTGGGTGGCATTATCTGAGCAGAGCGTTGCGGAAGCTCCTTTAATCCTTGAGTTTTGTAAGAAAAAACCTGAAGGAACTTTAAAAGATTACCTTGCTAGCAAGAAATAAAGTTTTTAACAAGTAATAGCCGCAGTTTATTTTCTGCGGCTATTTAGATTATTCACAGCAATTCTATTTTCTCTATTCCCATCCTTGATACCAATACAGTAGTAGTTTTTATTAACTTCACCGCTTCAATGAATGAAATTGTCTTCTAATATAGTTTAACCATCCAGAAAAATAGATTTAATAGTTATTGCTACTGATTTATTGGCCTAATGAGTGTTGAGCCTTCTTTATATATTTCTGCTCTTTTTGTATTCGAAAAGGTAAATTTCACATATCTATTTGTATTACTTGATACAGCAACTGTATAGGCTCGCAAATACACAAATATGCTTTTCCCTCGTCCCAAAGCAGGTATAGGAATATCATTTGCTGTTAATGTCATCTTCAATCCATTATTGATGTCTTCTCTTGCTTGGCTACTAACAAGAGTTTTTATGCCACCTTCTCCATCATCAACACCCACTAAAAATGCATATGTTGAATAATTCATTCCTGGAGAGGCTCTGGACGTTTCAAAAACACATGACAGCCCAGCATCAAATACACGAACGAAATTATCAGAACTAATCTCTATTGCTTTAATCCATCCTGTTTCAAGTGCTCCTTTGGGAAAGGTTTTGTTCAATGGCGTTCCTGATATCTTTTTATTTGTTGCAAAGTACACATCACCTAAAACTTCCTTTGCATCAACAGTTCCACTAAAGTGACCATCTGCACCATCAATTCGCCCTCGGAATGTAGCAGCATTAAATTCTGCATTACCATCCTTATTAATTGACCATCCTGATTTACCCGAAATGAAGTTATTCGACTGAATCACATTCCCTATCTTGGCATTGCTAATCGATGCATCGGCGATGAATGACTCACGCATGTAAATCTGTCCATTTTTCATGAACATCAAAGGTTCCATTTTTCCTCGTGTTGGATTAAAAAAGGCAAAATTATTCGCATTAAACCCAATATATGATTCGATTTGTCCACCCTTTACTTCAGCACTCACCACCATACTTGCCGCATTATATTTTTTCCCATCAACCATAATTGTGATGTTTGTACTGTGCATCGCATATCCACTCCCCTGAGAAAACTGCGCTTGCATCTTGGTATTAATCATTGCGGCTTGGTTTTCAAATTTTGCCTGAACTTGCTTTTGAGATTCAGCAAATGATTGGTTTAAATCGATAATCGCCTTATCGAGTTTAACGATACCAGCATCAATGCTTTTAACGGAATCATTTAGCCAATCTAGTTCATCAGCAAGTTGTTTTCCCGCTTCTGTAGACATAAATTGGTCACTTAAATCAGGAAGGATAGTATTTACATCAAACTCAGATTCCCCACGCACGAATGATGTCCACTCGGATTCGTTCCCCGACTTATCCACTAAGCGAGCCCTAAAATAAAATACAGTTCCCGCAGCGAGCCCCGTGATTTCATGAGAACGGGAAGGATAAGGCACATCAGCTAGCAACATCACACCGTGACCATCATGGGTTTTACTGTACTGAATTTCAGTTTTTAGCGTATCACTGGTATTTTCATCAAACCCCCAATCCAACTTAATACCGAACACAAGTGAGGAAGCTCTGAAATTCACGGGCTTCGGTGGATTACCGACTTTTCCAGTCAGACTCGTTTCGGGCGCATTAGCCCACACACTGGAAATTTCAGCAGCATTAATCGCTCTCACTCGCACTTGATATCGACCCGAATAAATCCCGTTAACCTCAAACCCCAGTGAAGATGTCCGTGGAACATTAATCCAGTTCCCGTTGTCACGACGCCACTGAGCCTCATAAGCAATGGCACTTTCCGCTGCATCCCAGCTAACACTGAGTATTGAAAACGCTATGCCTTGGTCAACAATTGAGTAAGAAGATATTTTTACACTGCTCGGAGCAGGTTGAACGCTAGGCGGAATAATAGTCACAGGGCGCTCATCTATTCGCGCACCAGAATCGATGTGCTCATAATTATCCGGATTGTGGGCTGCACCACTAATAGTGTAGGTGTTATCGCCGTTATCACTGATATTAATCACTCGGTATAGTTGAACGGCTAAATCATCCGAATCCACTACCCACACAGCGTCTTTCTGCGGTACTTGAGAATACCCAACAGAGACAGTTACAATCTTATTATTCACCGCTGTCACTGTACGCCCCTCTGATCGTCCATCCGGAAGGTTGATGATTAAACGATCCCCCTCTTTAATCGATGTCACTCTATCGAGTGTAATATTTCGTCCATTAGCCCCAGCAATACGTCCACCAGTCTCTCGCCCTGCCAAGTTTGAATCGGCTACGGCAATGATATGACCCGGTGAAGGAATAGCCCCTTCTAACCCCGTAGCAAATGTGATCATGCGGTCATTTGCATTAGTCAATAATGCCCAGCGACCACGACGATTCGCTTCACTTCGACGGGTACACCCAATCGCGGACAACTCGGTTTTACGCACCCCATATCGGCGCTGAAGCTGTAAATCCACTACAGCCTCGATATCATCATGACTGTGGTTATCTGTATCCGTAAATGAGACCAGTGCTTGGGTGTAACGATTCTGGATGCTTCCCCCCGAATAGGACGGTTTCCCCCCAACAATATTGGCATTAGTAAACGTACGAAAGAGAGGTGCAGGCATATCGGCAACCGCATTGACTTTATTGTCCGCCCAAAAAGTCATTCCCCGAAAAATAGCCGCAATATCGCGTAATACGGTATACGCAGCCTCTTGTGATTGAATATATACATCACATAAAAAACGAGGCTCTTTACCGTCACCTCCTCGCCCATCAGGCACCAATTCATCACAATACTGTGCGATTTTGTACAAATCCCATTTTTCTATTTGATTCGCATTGATTCGTTCACCACAGCCATAACGATTATTCAGGACTAAATCATAAAACACCCACGCGGGATTATTTGTCGCCGCTAATTTGAAAGTCCCATCCCATACCCCTGAATATGTTCGATTAACAGGATCGTAGTTCGTTGGCACTTTGATGAGTAGCCCTCCTTTTGGACGAATGCTCACCTTGGGGATCCGATTATTAAATTGACGCGCATTAAACGTCACAAATAAGAGTGCGGTATTCGGATAGCGTAACTTTGCATCAATCACCTCAGTCACAGCAGCAATCATCACTTTATCAGCAATACGTGCGGTATTTTGGTTTGGTGTTAGACGACGAACACGCAGTTGCCACCCAGTTGTCGCTTCGGGTAAATCAATACGGTGAGTACGTTGATATTCGCTTGTGGTTTTACCATCAAATGCAGACTTAATGAGTTCTTGATACCCAGCACCATCAGTAGACAAATCAATCGCATACTCAATACGGTACCCCGTTGTATCGCCGTTATCATGCTGACGCATTAGCTGAGGAATCGAGAAGCGGACACGAACAGCCGATAATTGAGTATTATTGAAAGTTTTAACGTAGGGTTGATCATGCTTCAGCTCCATGCCGACACTAACTTCATTATCAACAGAAGGGATCCCTTTGATGTACTCTTGCTGCTCGCTACCGGGGCGAAACTCCCACGTCACCCCTTCGAAATTTTTCGTTCCGTCAGTATTACCAATAGGCGTATCATCCAAAAAAATACGGGTATCATCTAATCCACCCGCTATTTCCCCCTCAGAGATAGCTAATAGTATTTTTGCGGTCGATTCTGAAAGAAGATTATCTTTGGCTTCTACTGGCGTATGACCGCCCCCGCCGCCACCTTTAGCGCCGTATATCGTTTCCATATTTCACCCATAAAAAAACGGCACTCAAGCCGTTTCCGTATATGATAAAGATTAGTTTTGTTATTTTTGGTCTTCGGTATAGATACCCGCGGAGATAATCGCACCTCCGACTTCGCGGCGATCTAGTCCATATAACAGCGGCACGGGATTGCCCTGCACCGTGGTATTTACAGCGCCACCAAATGCATAGGATGGCTTATTATCCGCATCTTGCCGCATGGATAACCCTCTCGGTTGAGGTGAAAGCATCTGCACAATCCCACCTAGTGCCAGTGCAGCTCCTCCCATTGCAGCAGCGCCAGCCCAGCCCCCGGCTGCAAATGCTGCCGCAATTCCCCCTGTTGCCCATGATGCAACAGCAATTAATGCCGCACCCAGTATGGTCTGAAAAAAACCACCACGTTTGCTCCCTTTAATCACGGGTACAATACGAATATCTTCACAAGTATCGAGATACAGCTCATCCTCGTTGATGTTCCGCTTACCTTTGAACACCGCAAATTCCAGCCCTTTGAGATGTGCATTCGCTAGAAACTGCTCAAAACCATCATAAAGTACGGGTAGCGCTTTAATCGCCTCTCGTGGAGAATTGATAGCAAGCTGATGTTCACGACCAAATTTAGCTCCGATTACACCATACAGACGTATGTTTTTTAAACTCATACCAACTCCTTACGTCTCACTATTTTCACGGTTCTATCACGCCAGTAATCACTGTAAGGAACTATTCGGCTTAATTGCCCATAGAGATGATGAAGTAACATACCATTCACTATCACCCCAGCATGATTCGGTACCTCGGCTTGCACTTGCATAATGATCATGTCGCCGTCCTTAAGGTCGCCAGAAAACTCGACAAATCCCGCTTTTTGCCAGTTCTCCATATACAAATTCTCGCCCTCTTCCCACCAGTGTCTATCAACGCTGTAATTATGCAGCTCAATCCCGTGCATCTGTCGGTAATAATCCATAATGAGCGACCAACAATCTGCGTGACCAAGCACAAACGGACGACCTTCTAACTCACGCTCAATTCTAGGCTGGATTATGCGGATATCACCTTCCGGATAGGAAGCAATCACCCACGGTAGCCCCGAAGCATCACATTGCAGTTTGTCTATTTCGCTCGGCTGAGACGTCACCCCATCTCCGCAATGGCTATGAACAATGGCTATTGGATTGCCCCAATCTTCAGCTGCGGCATAGTCTTCTGGTGAAAGTTCAAAGTGTTCAGTGGGGTTATTTGAAAGATTACTGCAGGGAAAGTATTTTTTGACTCGGCTTTTTTGACAAATAACGCCACACGCCTCTTTAGGATATTCCGCTTTTACATGCTGAAATATCTCCTCAGTTAATTTCTTTGTGATCATCGTATTAACCCCGCGGCAGGGAATCCTCCAAAATCCAAAGGTTCATTTTCGCCAAAACGCTTTTTACAGTCGCTAATGAGTCCACCGCACTTATCTAATGCAGGATCATCAACAGACTCACCACGTTCATCAAAATATTTATTGCCGGTATAGTTACAGCCTCTCCCGCTTCGATAATCGCCTTTCATGCACCAGAAACAGAGGTTATGTATTTGGCGACCGGGGATCATAACCCCTTGTAAATCGAACGGACTCGACAACTCAAATTCAACAGCTTCTCCTGCCACTTCGTTCGTTTTTCTGTCTATGAAATAAACCTGCTTGAAAAACTCTTCTGGGTTAGCTGTAGGATTTTCCTCTGGAAAATTCTTAGCATCTAGATAGTGCGCGAATGTTTCATAAATAGTCACTTTAGCTAGCGCCATGTCATCAAATTGCAAGCACAACGAGGATATCAGACCATCGATATTCGCTACTCTTAATATGGGTCTGGCTGGGCTACCATCACTATTTTTAGCAATACCCTCAATTTCATAAGCCCATGCGCCATATTCATTTCCTTGCCACCAAATGGACTTCGGCTTGATGTCTCCCTCTGTAGCGTCAATTTCTTCGGATGTGTACGGTAGGTTGTAGGCATGGAATCGAAGAGTTGGTCCATCAAATTCACTGCCATCCACCTCAATTAATTGAACCTTATTCCCCGGTTCTAATTTTTGAATGTCAGATGTTATATTCATACACTAAACGCCTGTTCAAAGGTTGCAGTTATAGTGATAGAGCTACCGCCAATTGGCTTTAATGTGATGGAATCAGCTTTCACTCGATATAGTCCTTTATCACCAAAAGGCGGGATCCACAGAAATGATCTTACCGTATGAGCTCTAATGAATTGAAAGATGGGTTCTACTTCTGATTTATGTCCCGTATAAGTAAATGGCCATGACTGCGTTTCAGTATTGATACCATCCCCTGAAACTTGTTTATAGCCATCACCAAATACAACTTCTCTTACACGATGTTTAAATTCACCAGTTGGCGAGTCTTGAATTTGAGTTCGCCACTTAAACTCTTCAATCATGATCACCTCAAATAAAAAAGCCACCCGAAGGTGGCTATGTGAGAATCAATCTAGATAATCTTTACTGATTTAATAATTTGATAGTTTTTCGTGCGTGATCTTTAGCTTCTTCAAAGTATTCGGCTAGCGGTTTACTAGAGTTAAAGTTTGTTTGATAAACTATATTTGCCAATACAAAATCAACGCTAAATTCATCACCTTTATAGACATCGACAGGAATACTGATTTGCTCATCTTCTGGGTTAATGATTACAGTTCCAAGTTTTAATTCCATAACTACCTCTCATTAATTATTTTAATACAGGACTTATCTTCCAATAGAAACGGCTTTAATTATTTTGTACAAGTCACCACCTTCACGCCCTTCTATTGCCATAAAGCGCTTAAGTTTATTATTTAAGGATTGCTCCGCAGCTCGGATATCAATATTTTGCATAGAGCTTTGTTGTTGAGCGCCACCTTCAACGCTGATACCACCAAGGTTAAGATTAACGTTAATCCCACCAGTAGATTGCGCTCCGTAAACTTGCACTCGAGGCTGATTAACTGACATGGGCTGAGAACCCCCGACATAACCACCAGATGCATAACCTCTCTTTCCTGCATCCATCATCCGATATAGATTAGCTTTACCTAATTTCGCAGTGCTCTCTTTGTCAAATACGAACTCTCCACGATGAACAATTCCAGCTGGGTCGTATTTTCCGCCATCTCCGGTATATCCTCCAGAATCATATTTATCTATCCCGAGAAAGTTGCCTATCGCAGTTCCACCAAAAGCAGCTTTCATAGCATTCAGCATCGCCATTTGTACTAGCATTTTTGTGGTCATTTCTAAGAATGAGCGAGTGAAGTCACCGAAACTCGCTTTACCCGAGATGACAAAATCAGAAACGCTATTACTCATACCTTGAAATACTGATTGGCTAATTTGAGATACGTTACCATAAACATTGGAGACTTGGTCTTGAAATTCTGAAAATCCCCGTTTAACTCCAGCCTCCCAATTGTTACGTAACGAATCTTCTTTACTGTAATAATCCTCTAATGCCTGCTTCTCTGCTGGTGATTTAGCTTGCTCAAGTGCGATGTCACGTTGGTACATACGGTCAGATTTACCGGAACCCATATCCAGTGCTCGACTCTTAGCTTTTATTTCTTCTACTCGTTTTAGTTGTCTATCTAACTCTCTATTATGTTGCTTTTGACGCTCTACTTCATCGCCAACTACTGCTAACGCACGCTGAGAGGCTAATACATATTCTTTTTTAGCCAATAACGATTGCTCATCATTGGTAAGCTTACGTGTCGCTTTTGCTTCTTCTAATACAGCTATTTTGGCTTCCATATCCCAAAGTTTTTTACGCTCTGAGCTAATCACATCAGCAACAGTTTTGTGCTCTTTTAATACTTTAAGTTGAGCCTGTAGAGAAACGAGAGCTTCATTGGCTGACTCATCCGCACGAGTGCCATAGTCAGGTCGATAGGTTTTTTTAGGCGTGTTATCTTTAAATTGTTTCTCAATACCTTTCCTTGCTTTATCTATATCTGCTTGACTCCATAAGGAAACAACACCTTCTTTAGCCTGTTGCTTATTCTGGTGTATTAACTTATTAAGTTCCTTTTCAATTTTTACTCGTCTTTCTGCTGGACTAAGCCCACTCTCAACAAACCTATTAAACTCTTGCTGAGCTTTTATTGCATCTTCTTGAGCCTTTCTCGTCAAACGAGCTCTCTCAGCTTCCAGTGCTTCTGTAGCTACCGCCTTATCGGCAAGTTCATAGGCTTGTTTTGCAAGTTCAACTTCGCGCTTAGCGCTTGCTAAACGCTCTGCATTTCTTTTATCTATTGCTTGAGTTATTTTACTGTTGCCTTGATAACTTCCAGAATTACCTAAACTATTTGCTAATGACTTATATTTCTTTTCAGCCTCTTGCCATTCAGTAAATGCTGTTTGTCGTTTCAATGCGTTATCAGGATTTCGACCAATCCCCAGCATCGAATCCCAACCTTTCTTGGCTGCATTCTCAACCCAATTCCATGCGCGTTCTAACGAACCTAAATTTTCAACAATCGATCTTGAACGCTGATTCATTGCTTCTGCATAGGCTTTAGTCGCTAGTTCAGCGGCTTTTTCTGTTCTTCCTTGAGCTTCTGCCGCAGCAATTTGTTCATATTGCTTAGCAGTTAAAAAATGAAGTGATTTATCTAGTTCAGCAACAGCTTTAACCGGGTCCTCTTTTAAACGCTGAAATTGCTTGATTGTTTCATCAATTGACTGACCAACAGCCTTTTCCATTGCAGCTGCTGTTTTGGAAATCATCCCAACCGCATCACCGGAAAATGTTCCTGAACCAACAACTTTTGATATAGCATCAGCCATACCATGCTGAGTAATGCCATTTCCTGATAAGTTTCTAGCAAGAGCATCCAATTGTGCCGCTGTCTTCCCTGCATACCCACCAGTAAGAATCAGCTGTTTGTTATACTCTCCAAACTCTTTAGAACCTTGATATGCAGCAAGTGCCACCGCTGAAGCGGCACCAGCAAATCCAAACATTGCAACTCTTGCCGGGGTAATTAGCGATGCTAACGCCTTCAATGAATTACCTATACCACCGAAGGAATCTTTTATCTGTCCACCTTGCTGTATCATCACCATCCATACAGGCATTCCTGATGCTAGTGACGTGACAATATCCGTCATTTGAGCGGGTAATTGACGCATAGCATTTCGATATTGACCAATCGTAATTGAACCATTTAAAAATGCTTTCTCTTGCTCTTTTAACCTGCTGATCATCGGCGCAGCCTGCTGAGAAACCCCCATTTGCGCTGCTTTCAACTCTAAAATTTCAGTTTTGGTTTTCCCTATAAAATCCGTCTGATTTTTAAGAGATTTCAAAAATTCATCCGCGGCTTGTTTTGCTTTATTTGTTGCTGCTTCTTGAGCTAATAATGCTTGCCCTTCCGCAGTCAGAGACATATGCATTCTTTGCAACTTATCTCTAGTTTGCTCCAAGATATCGTTATAATCTTTGAATTGATCTTTGGGAAGTAACCCTTTTTTACTTGCTGCTACAAGCTTTGTTTGCCAGTCATCTAATCGTTCAAAAGCTTTATTTGTAGGGTTCAGCTGATTAAGTAACTCATGAAGCTCTTTGCGCTGTTTTTCAGCTGCTTGAGTTGCTTTTTTCTGATTATCTACACCGCGTTTAAATTGTTCATTCAGGTCTTGGGCTGAGCCATTTACCTTTTCTGCTGTGCTGCCAAACTCCTTTAATTTTTGAGTCCCGCGCTCTAAATCAGACGTATCAGCTTTAAGCGAGATGGTTGCTATATCTGCCATTTACCTTTCTCCAGATATAAAAAAACCACCCATCGGTGGTTAGATTAGCTTGTATGTAACTTTTATTTAAATTAACGCCATATTATTCTAGAATTTCATTCTCCAACATTCGTTACTAACCAGATAACCTTTAAACGCACAAAGGATTATTAACATGCTTAGAAAATTGACACTCATCGCAACCCTTTTCATCGCAGCCAATGCTCATGCAGGCAACGATTTAACTATCAGTAAGTTAGCTAGTGATACAAATACTAAAACAGCATTCCTTCAAGTTGTAAAAAATAACGACCTCCCATCATGGGTCTTAACTGGTGGTACTGAATCCCCATCAAATACTGTGACTTTAAACGGTAATGAATACCAAGTAGCAACAGCGTGCAAACCTCACAATTGCCCAGCAGAGCGAATTGCGATTATGTACTCTAAAGAAAAGAATGTTATGGCAGGTGTATTCTCTTCAAATGATGAAAAGAACAATACTGAGGATTTACTCTGGTTTAATATCACCGATGATTTATCAATCGATGGGAAAACGGTTTTATTTGCAGCTCTTACGGGCAGCCTCGATAATCACCCTAATGATTTCAATTATAAGTAATTAAACCTAACATAATGAACTGGTATCGGTTAGGGATGCCAGTTCATATGAGCGATATTTAACCATCAAAAAGGGAAATTATTCCTTATTAAAATTACTAATTACTTTGTATTTGATAAATTCGTTAGTTGCATCTAAAACCTCAACTCTAGCTCCTTTATATCCAATAACTTTAGATTCAGATAAGTCATACTCAACATCGTTATTAAATGCTGGTCTAGCCATACTATTTGATGCTTCCCTATATCCTATATTAATTTTATTACCGACTCGTCCATTATAAAGTAGTGTTTGTTGAAACGAATTATCATTTGCCACATTTAATGTCGTTTTTTCATAAGGCATATTTGATTCACATACAGCAACAGAGAATACCGTTATTACACATAAATCTTTATTTTTGGCTTTTACCATAATGGCATTCCAAGGGTCTGCAAGAACAGCTTTATCGATGGTACCTGAATCAACAGTCCCAGTTGGGAAGTAAAATTCACCATCAGCGCTCTCACCTATCTTTTTGAATACACCAGCGGTGATAGTATAAGCCCATGAAACCTTAGCTGGAGCAGTTACCTTTAACCCATCAAATTCACTCATTATTCCTTGCTTAAGCATTGAGTCACCAACATAAGCTGTATTTATACTCCCTATTGGTGGCTCACTAATATTTTTTACTTTAGGCATATAATTATATTTTGTCGACGTACACCCGCTGATAAAAAGTAGTGCAGACAATGATAGTATTAAATTTTTCATTTCATTCTCTATTTAGCTTTTATTAATATTTCTTATATTATCTATATAATGATGATTTTTAATAGAAGAATAAACGCCGTTAAACTACTCTTGTGATCTAGATTACAAGCCCATCCTTGGGCTATGTGTAAGTTAGGCAACTTCCTTCCCGTGAATGATATGGCGTAATGCGCTAATACCGTTCTCGTTATAGCGGAATGCTTCAACCTGCTTTGATGAATGAGCTGACTTGTCCAAGAAAAACTTACCGAATTTGTCAGTTTTCAATCCGTTCTTGTTGGCAATACGACCAATTTTATTTGCTGACACTTCTAACATATCACCTACTTCACCAGCGGTGTAATACTTTTGTTCAAGCACTGGTAATGGTACGGCTTCAAAGCCGACAATAGGATTCACAATGTTAGCCGCCACACACTGTTTTGACTCATTACTTAGGTTGGGCATCAGGTCAAATAAATTGGCAATAGCATCAACCGACATTTTCAATGTTCTGGCTTGACGATATTCAAGTAACCCAGATTGGCTTTTCTCAATTGAATAGCTTCCTGTTTCCATAATTTCAGGTAAAACTTGCTCACACACCCAATCCTGAACATTTTCCGCTGATGATAGTTTGCTACGCATAATCAGACGGAACATATCAGACTGCCCAGCCAAAATAACACCTTTAGGATTATCAAAGCCCAATTCTAACGATTCGTTATAATTAAGTTTAATCAGTGACTTACAATGGTCTTTTAATGCTTTTGACGGATTTGAATACCCTAATGAAATAGCTAACTCAACAGCCAGAAATACAGGCTTACCTTTGTATTTCAAACCTGAAACGGTCACTAATTGCTCGTTGCTTGACTTATAGTTAAAAACTCGAATACTATTACTCATAAATATACATCCTATATTTTAGTTTAAGATGAGCCGATAGCTGTAACTATCGGCTTTTCTGCCTTTAGTGCTAATCACTGTGTTAATCTTCTAACCTGCTTTTTACTTGCTATCTTTTTCATACTTGCTGTATACATCCAAAACATATTCATCGTTGAGCTAAGTCGGTTAGCCATCTTGGGATCAAATACTGCGATATCATTTTTGGCTAACTCCCATGTATCACAAATCAAATTCAATCTAGCCAATAACACATTCACACTAACTGATTTTTGTCTTGTTACAGGCAAGCTCTGCTTTTCTTGAACCTCCTTGTCTAAGATATCTAGCACCCATTTACGGAACTCTTTTGCTACTGGAGTGTTAGAAAACATTGCGATCAGATGAGCGCCGCGTAAAGAGAAAACTCTAACCATTGCATCAACTTCACCAGTTTTTCTAACCAACGTCATTTTGACGGTGGTTGTCATTGACGAGGTAAACTCATCAGAATTACGAGAGTAAACGCGGTTAACGTTATCTGTTCTGCTATAGCCTAACGCTTTAGCCAATTCAGTTGACGTGAACCACAACTGACCATCTTCAACGATTGGGTTGAATGTGAAGTTCTGGAAAGTCAAATCTGTTTTCGCTACAATATTCATGTCATTTATTCCTTTCTATGGGTTTTACTTGGCAACTAGCCTCGACTGTTCGCGCAGTTGGGGCTTTTCTTTTCTATCAGTCCGTATGCTTTTCTTAACTGATAAATCACTTCTGTATTAAATTTCCTGCACTCTAATTCGCCATTACGCTCTATTGCCTGACAAATATCCTCCGGAAACCTAATTTTCTTTTGATACATATCTTTTGCTTTCTGCATTATTTCATCCTTAAACCACTGAGTGCCCCAATGTGGGGCAATTTTATTGTCACACCGTGCGTCATTGAAGTCAACCCCACAGTGGGGCATAATTTTATAATCATTTTCATTACCGAAAACTGGAATTCATCATGAGCCGAGAAGACCCACAGTTACGTATTAGGCTACCAATTGAATTAAAAGAAAAAATAGAAGTCGCTGCTAAAGAAAACACTCGTTCAATGAATGCAGAAATAGTCCAAAGGCTTGAGATGAGCTTTCTTAATGAAGTAAATACTGATGATTTAATTCCAGCTAAAGATGTTGTTCAGATAGCTAAAAAAGCAAGAGAAGAGCTATCTGGAGTGATTCTTAAAAGAACATTTGCGGAGATAAACAAAAAGGCTCGTATTGGACACACAGAGTTTTGTATCTCTCTTAGTGACTTAGAGCTAGAGATCCTTGATGAAGAGGATTTTTTCGCCATTCTCAGCCCGACATTTGAACAACTCAATAAATTAGGCTACGAGGTTTCAGAAAGAACAATTGACAATAATGGTTTTTTGATAGGCATATCAGATAAAAATCACACATCAACTGATAAATAAGGTTTTTTAATGAGTAAGGCTATCTCTCCATCATTACACCTTGAAGCATTTAATTGTCCTCATTGTGGCGCGTATGCTCACATGGAATGGCATGATTTATATTATGACTCAAACGAATTCATTGGCAGGACTAAATCCAAGATCCGCTATGTCCAGTGTTCAAGTTGTAAGGAATATAATGTTTGGATAATTACTAAATTTATTCCAACAGTAGGAGGCTTACTAGACTCAGTTGGTCACATGATATCCCCTGTTTCATCTAATATTGCTCTGCCTTCAGATGATATGCCTGAAGATGTTAAGCAAGACTATATTGAGGCTGCTAACATCTATCAAAAATCACCTAGAGGGGCAGCAGCCCTTCTACGTCTTGGACTGCAAAAGTTGTGCAAGCATCTTGGTGCTGAAGGGAAAAACATAAATACAGATATAAATACACTAGCCAAAGATGACAAAATTTCAAAACAGCTCATCAAAGCAGCTGACATAGTGAGAATAACGGGTAATAACGCAGTCCACCCAGGAACTATTAATGATGAAGATTTTGATAATATAGCCATAAAGCTCTTTGACTTGCTTAATATTATAGTTCGCCAAGGAATAACCGAACCCAAAGAAGTTAATGAGTTATTTAATAAAATGCCAGATGGCCCTAGACAATCCGCAGAAAATAGAAGCAAACCAAAGCCCTAACCACCCAGCCCAAGGAAGGGCTAGATCCAGACAATAAAAAACCCACCGGAGTGGGTATTAATGATTAGGGGAGAAATCTTCTTCCCATTTTAAAAACTTAATAATTTGATGTACAACATCTAAACTGGTATTGACTAGCTCCATATTTCTATCAGAATAATCAAAACCATGTTCCAGCTCTTTTCCTCCATGAAATAAATTGTTTCTTACTGTTTTTAAAGCACTAACAATATTATTTAACTCGTTGCCTGTATTATTAATTTCAACCCATCCCACATCACCAACCACCTGTTTTTTAGGCCTTAATTCAAATAATTTTTTCCCTGCTGGTATGTTTTCATATGTTATTCTTTTTTTATTATCTTTAACAAGCTTACCCCAATCAGCTTCTGCGTTCTTGCCTACAGGTTGTCTTGCTGGGTCTTTTAATTTTAATTTTAGACAATATTCTAATCTCGCATATGCATACATGAATTCAAACATCGCAATCTTTTCTTTTTTTGGAATATGATCAGTAATCATATAAAAATCCTTAATAGATAATTTAACACTCGTCCTGCACCTCGCTGTATAAAAATCACACTAAAACCTAGCTGCTACCCCAGCATCTCTTAAAATATTATTTGCCTTAGCAGAAGCTATTATAATTAATGGAACCTCAATTTTTCTTCCTGACACAATGTGATACCACATTTCATGTGTACTAAAATTTGATTGCGCTTTCCACCCAGCATCTTTCATTAGCCTTGCTACTTCGGAATAAAAATTATATACGCCCATATACTTCCCCGCCATTTAGTAAACCATCTAATGGTAGACCGAACACTAAAGTGAGGCAATTCTCTTTATCCTTGATATGTGATTAGCTCATCATTGCGCCCTCTTATGCATCACCTCCAGCGCCTTAACTTCCATAATACGTAGATCACTAAACACGGTCGCCCTATCTT
This sequence comes from Providencia sp. PROV210, assembly GCF_028479445.1. Lineage (NCBI taxonomy): Bacteria > Pseudomonadati > Pseudomonadota > Gammaproteobacteria > Enterobacterales > Morganellaceae > Providencia > Providencia sp. PROV210. Next base: position 37,773 of record NZ_JAMPNQ010000002.1, on the reverse strand, counting down.
TGATGTTGAGTAAGTCCATCACTTGATTTAACGAATTGTAATCCAATCCAGTAATACCATTCATACCAACTCGCCACTGTGTACTCATCGCAGAAAATACCAGATATGACTCCCATACATCAGGAACAACTTCAACATCATCAAGATCAGGAGGAAAGCCAAAAGCTCGCTCAAAATTTTTAGCCTCTTGCTTTGTCATTCCCCCATACATTGCTTCAGCGACCGATATTAGTTTTTTTCACGATTACCTAACAATTCATTGTAATACGTTGTTGTAATAGCCCCTGCGGCTGATGGATAGTTGTCAAATAACAACTTCAAATTATCCTCGTTATAGGGCTCTTCAATTGCCCAATCGGCAATAATTTTAGTAAAGAATTCATCTACAGGTTCCTCTTTCAATTCTTCCAATTTACTCATTGGTAGATGATTAAACGTAAACGTAACAACCTCTGGCTCACTCTTGCCAGCCACACAGATTTTTACATCAGCTTTAAATGTTGGATTAGGATTCAAGGTAAACTTAGCCATTATGTTTCCTTAAAAGCCCCATAAGGGGCTGTTATTATGCGGTTGTGTAAATTTTCATATCAGATTTAAGAGAGAAACGTGCAGATACGTTTTCAACCTCGTTAATTGCAGTATTAGGAACACGTTGGAATGACACACTGGCTGAGTAGTAACGGTCTTCACCAGCCCGTTTATTATAAAAACGAATCGCTGTTAACTGCTTCGTATCATCCAAGGACATTAATAACCCTCGAATAGGTAATTTCGCATCATGAGCAAAGGTATAAACCTGCACGATACCCGATTTATAGGTATCAACCGTTTCTGCTTGCTCATCTTCTAAGAATTGAATTTCTTGAGTTTGCTGCTCACCACCTTCTGTTGATAAGGTCATGACTTGCGGCATGACCTCCCACTCTTGAACAGACTTCAGTGTCCCTTTGCCCCCACCTGTTGGAAAACGCTCAGTATCTGTCGTATCCACACCCTCCAGCGTGATACTTGTACTTTCCGCTGATTTAACACGAAAAACACCGGACATTTGTTTCCACCCAGATGTGACGAGAACAACATCTCCGGCTTTAATGCCACTTGACGCTGTGACAGTAAGTACAGCTTCAGAGGCATTACTTGCCGCCGTAAACTCAACATCTTTTCCGTATTTACTCGCCACATAAACACGCGAGCCATTAGGAATGTTATAAGCCATTATGAACCTCATTTTTATGCATAAAAAAACCGCCATTTAGGCGGTCGCTTATCGGATTGAATGACATCGATAGGATGTACGTATTGGAATGGTGTAGTTGATATCACTGGTAAGTGGCGGTAGCTGATTTGGTTCACTGTCTAGATACAGTGACTCCGTAAGTGTTAGACCATTTTCAAGCTGCTCTTTGATGGCATCAACCAAGCTAATAACCATCGAATCACCATTACCAATCTTTTCAACAACATTAAGTTGAATAACACCTTTTTGAACTGGCATGTCTAACGCTAGACCTAGATTTTCGGTTATGGCTGGCATTATATGTAATTGCAAATATGGAGTACTAATATCGTCAAACTCAATATTTGACCAAGCCACCTTTATCCCTTCTTGCTTAGCAATTTTTGCCACCAGCGCACGAATATACTGATTAATTTCTGATTGTTTCATTTACTTCATCTCTACGATAGCGTCTCTAAAGAACTTACCTACATTTTCAGCGGTAATTGCAATCATGCCATTAGGAGCTTGTCTTGAATGCCCCATTTCCAATCTGTAGGCATAAGGAACATTGTTAGTAAAATAGATAGCATTCATACCCACTTTGAACTGTTCAAGCACATAGTTACCAACCGCCTTAGTCATGTTGCCTGATTTATCAACTCGCCCAGTTTCACCATCAGCAGGTACATCAAAAGTGACTTGCCAATTTCCACGGAATCGCCCCCCTGTATAACCCGGAGGTGCCTTGATATCCATCGAGTCATTAACGCGAACGCGTTTTTTTAATTGACGCCTTTTCGGTGTCAGGTTATTAGGGTCTTTTCTTAACTCTGCATTGTGTTCAAATACGGCTTGGTTATAACTGACAGCCGTCTGATTAACCTCCCATAGTTCAGGATTACCCACCGGTGACATTTGAACAAGTTGAGCCAAAATCTTAACGCCTGTTTTTTTTACCACCGCCTCCATATCTGATTGAGATTTCTCTACAAACAAATTAACGGACTTCATGAATGAATCAACCATATCAAGCCCTCAACTGAGGCTTGTAGCAAATAACAATATCAGCAGGCTTAACTGGGTTAGGCTCACACACACGCAACCATATTCCATCAACTAGAACAGAATCTCCTTTTCGAATATCGACCTCTGGAGAAAGAACCATTTTAATATCCGTAGAGAGAATTAAAGTTCCATCAATTTCATATGGCTTGTACAAAACCTTTACACCAATTACTGCAAATAGAGACTCACGCTCATGATGCTCAACACCATCATCATCAACCCAAAATTTTCCCTCTCGCTTAACTTGATATGATGAGCCATATTTTTTCAGTAACTTCAGCGCCGAATTATGACCACGTTCATATATGTTCATCGCTACCTCATCGCAAACGTATTAATAGCAAAACCGTCTGAAACATCTAATAATCCAGCGAGTAAGTCATTCAGCCATGGGAATCTCTTCATTCCATTATTGGTGCCTTGGGCATACTTAATATCCATAACACCTTCAATACGTTCAGAAATGATTTCCGCACCAATTGTTGGCTGTAGTTCATGACCCATTGATTCAATCGCCAAACGACACTGAGCTTGAATCAACTGCTTAGGTATTACATCACGTGGAATAGGTACGCCATCATAGAACAGTCCTGAACGAGGAAATGATAATTGCTGATTATTATCCGCTCTCTTACCTAGCCATTTTTGTGACTCAAGAAAGTCCATAGAAACAATCAACAACGCCTCTAACCCATTGTCATCTGGCAATATAAAATGCCGAGCAGATGCATAATTTTTCAAGTCATTAATGCCAGCATAGCTATTAAATGTCGGTGAGTTTTTATCGGTATCAATCATGACCACCTCAAAAATAAAAGGGGCATTACGCCCCTATTTTCACTTGCCATCAGTAGTTTTTTTCCTTTTAACTACTTCTGGCTCTACTGCTTTGCTGAGCTTTGACCCTGTGCGGTTAATTTAATCATCACTCCCGCAGTAAGCTTGTCACTGGTAAAATGCTTTCTCCAATTACCCGCAGTACCTAATTTGGTTAGGTCTGGATTTTTGCCTTTTGATTCATCCCAGCTATATCCGAGCACCCCAACGTTAACAACACCTTCGCCACGATACCCAATTTCTAAGTTTTCCTTATCATTGATTTCAAATGAACGGAAGGTTGGCTCCTGTGACTCAGTGATAGTCACTGCCCCAGGAACAAGACCAAAGATAGCATCAACTGGTGCACTGTCTGTTACCAAGACGGGTTTACCTAACGTTCCCGGCTGACCACCATAGATAACCACACCTGCCTCTTCGTAGACTTTGTTATCAATCGCTTGGTCAACAATATCGAAATACATCGTGGAGTGCATAACGAAAAGATTTACACGGTTAAACTTGTCGCCATATCGACGCAATCCTTTGGTGAGTGTTTTTTTCCCATCAGTAGCAATATCTGCGGTCACAACCATATCAGTATTACTACCGATAGCTGCCCCCAATGCGGCTAAGGAATATTTAATGTAACCTTCCAGAGATGCATCCGCAGCATCAATACCGACTAACTCAGAAAACTCAGATACATCTCGACCTCTACGTTTAAACGCTTCTTCTGTTGTTGCATATGGACCATATTTCCATGGTGCTTTCACTTCAACAGACTCGCCAGCACCAATTTTTTTACTCTCGACGGTTCCTGTTGAATCAACATCACGATGCTCAATTGACCCACCAATTTGATAGAAAGCGCGCTTACGGAAATCACCCTCAATAAAAACATTATCAAGCACAATGGCACCATTCGATGCCTGATTAAAGACAGCCAAATTATCTTGGCGGCGCTCTAAAAACGCTGTTTGTGCCAAGTCGTTGTAAATTACTAAATCGCTATTAGTCGTCGTAGCCATTACTTATCTTTCCTTACTCTTTAGGTAGTTTTAAAAATTTGTCACGCCCATATCGGCGGATATAATCAGCTTTCTCACTCGCAGACATTTGAGAGCGCTTAAGGTGCGCCCAACCTTGTTTATGTTTTCCTGCATCTGTACCTGAAGCATCAGGGAACAAGTGAGGCGCACTTTCTTTTAAGGATTCGACCCATTCAACAGGTGATAACGGTGTTCGACCATCTTTACCCATGATTGGATTACCATCATCATCAACAGCTACGGCTTGACCTTCATCGTTGATTTGGAATATGCCTTTGGCACGTAAAATTAAATCTTCTTGTGCGCTAGCTAATGCGCCGGCTTTACCAGCCGCGGAGCGCACCTCATCCCCTAATACACGTTGGCGAAACTTATTAGCAAAAGCCTCTGCCCTTTCCACTCGGCTATTGGCTTCTTTCAGTTGTTTATCAACGTCATTGCGTAAGCGCTCAGTACGTTTATTAATGACTTCATCAATTTTGCCGTCAGCAATTAACTTAGCTTCTTCATCATTTTCAAAACGCTTGAGAATTCCACGTACAGCATCAGGATCAATACCGTCAAAACGCTTAAGGTTATCGTTTTGCTCTTTGAGCTTACCGAGTAACTCATCACGTTTAGCCTTTAACCCAGATACTTGTTCGCTGACTGCTTTATCGATAATGGCTTGAATTTCCGGTGTGATTACTGGTGCAGTCCCGCCACTTCCACTACCCGCGCCATCATCAGCCTGTGAGTAATATTTGCGTTCGATATTCATAAATAACATGTTGTTCCCCTTGGGATTCATTGCGCCTAGCGCGTTAAAATAAAACCAGCCCTTGGCTGAATTTAGACAATAAAAAAGGTCACCGAAGTGACCTTGTTAAATCGTTAATTGATTAGCTATAACCCGCATCCTTAAATGCTCTTTCATCTAGTTTTTTGAGTTGCTCTAACGAAATAAACTCTCCCTTATCGGTATAAAACTCAGAAGGATGCATACCGCCCTCTTTCATTAATCTAAACCGTGTTTCACCGAATACTTGCCGTTGTCGCCATTCTGGTTGTCGCTGTACCCAATCAAGAAAATTGGTCTCTGCTGGAACTTGCCCATCCATTGATGCTCTCGTTCCTGCGTCCATCTCATTCACATCAAAACCTAATTCACGCCATGACTTAGTGATGAAAGTTTCCGTTGAGCGACAATTAAAATGGATTTTACCGGGACCTTGTAGATAGGGGATTTTGTGTCCTATTGGTTTACCTTCCAATGTATACTTCAACCTATCCCGCACAATGCAGACATGAGAGGTTTTATTATCAAGAGTTGATAACCATTGTTTGCAATTGAAAATGTCTTTATTCGCCTCCGCAAATTGCTCTCGTGCAGTGGCTTGCAAGTGATTAATTGCTGTCTTTGCTATTGCTGTCGCGTTAGCTCGACTTAGCTGTAATACGCCATCTTTGTAACCTTGGCTTGCATGGCCACGAATCTTGCAACCAATTTCTACCGAGCTATCACCATTTAAAAAACCATTACGAACAGCATTATTTATACGTGTCATACGGTCAAATTCTAATCCAGTGGCCCATTCAGACAGTAGTTTCCCTTGAAATGGGCGAGACATTACTGAGGAAAACAACATCTCCTCAGTAATGTCCATAAGCGGATATTGACGTAGAACAGCATCAGGCAATAAAGCATCAAGTAATGAGGAATAATAACCCGTTTCATACAATGCATGTTCTCTCATTTCGTCTGTTAGCAACGTAAACGCACTATCAATTGCACGTTTATTAATGGCTTTCACGCTAGACAGTAATGACTCTAATCGTCTTACAGTAAAACTACTTACATCAATAGTGACATCATCTAAGGCTGCAATAAGCGAAGCAGTTAATTCAGAGTCAAACTCATTGAGAGCTTTTATCATGCGCCTTGCAACACCCGTAGAATAACGACCAGAAAACAACGAGTGAGCAATCAATTCATCCCTTAACCGCTCATTCACTGATTTCATGTTTTACCTACCATTGTTGGCTCCTGATTGTTAAGTTCATCGACGACCATATCAACATCATCAGCGGGGTCGATAACATCATATTTCTGTAAACTTCTCACCAAATCAGACTTGCGTGTTGCACCAGATTGCCATGCAAACACAATTTCACGGATCATAGCGCTATCAGCAATGTGATTAACGAGGTCTTTGTTAATTTCAAAAGACGTATCTTTAGTATCTAAACCTAAGTATTCAGCGCACCACATTAACGCTTTACTAAATGCTTCTGAGACATTTGAGCAACAAATACTAAGGATAGAAGTTTGGGCATTCTGCTCACCGACAGACTGAATAACTGTTTTGACTTTACTATCTGAAGAAACTAACTGAGCGCCCAATGCCACCATATAATCACGCTTACTGTCCATTGCCTCTTTTGCTAGCATATTAGGCTGGGCTTGCTCGTAACCAAAGAACCCTTTCACTGGCAGCATTAAAGGTGAACGAGACCCGACCATGATGCCTGTTTTCTCTAAGTGGTCTCGCCACTCCATATCTAATCCGCCTAGATATGGCTGAACTTGCCCGCAGAAAAACACGGAATCTTCATAATCAGCAGAATTTCGATAATGCCCTAGGTTGATTTTTGCTAGCCCTAACAATGGAGCTTCATCAATGGTGTGGTCATTGTTTTGAGCGCCAATAAACGTAAATGGGATTTCGTTCCAAGCCCCTTTACCTGCACGCTCTGGAATATATTCAGAATCAATCTGAAACACACTACTCCCACTTGGCTTACGATATACCCGACAAATAAACTTGCCATCTTCAATCACGAGTACGCGGTATTGAATGGCGTCTTTAAATCCAAAACCGTCCTCTTCTTCAACTGTTTCTCGCAATACCACCAGCGTTAACATAGTCCTGCCATTAATGCGGTCAGTCCGCCAGTTAATGATATCCTCAGCTTGATATTGAAATATGTACGGGAGCTTAGAGTCGCTGTTGTAATCAACATATAGTCCATGACGCCCAACCTCTAATACCGATTCAAGCGAAGATTGAGCTAATTGGTAAATGCTTGAACCCGCACCATCTGCATCATCTTTTAAACAAGACAGTTTTTCAGTAACCGTAATTAATGGATCTTTCTTGAATGCCATCCCTATCATACCGTTACGCGTATTTCCCGTTATAGGGTAGAACACAGCTCTGTCTTGATAGTCCTTATTACGTTTTATCTTGCGCTCATGATTTTTCTCTTCAAGTTCAGGAAGATAACTTTTTACATCTTCACCACCTCGACAAACCGAGCGCACTAACTCCCACTGAGGAGCAGCCGTTTTATACTCCGGTCGAGTAAAATCCACATTATTTATACTCATCAGAAGGTTGTTCCTAAGTTGATTTCGAATGCTGGGCGTTTAACATTTCGCCTACTTACAGCAAAATATCTAAATCCATCAGCATCATGTGATGTGTAGTCGTGAAGAGGTTTGTCTTTCCAGCAACCTCGTTTGTCATCCCACTCTTTGCGATACGCTTCAAGATGAGCTATCCCTTCACTACATTTATGTTCATCAAAAACACAGCGAGGGAGAATTTCACGTACAGCCTCAATACCTTCATCAATCGAAAGTTTTGGTACTGAGTTAAATTGAATGGAGTAAACTTGACCATCAATTTCATACCCTTCACGAGCTAGTTCTCTACGTGATTTCGCATCTGAACCAAATTCACGATTATCGATATCATGTGGTGCATTATGACTCGCGTATGTGTAGCCTTTATCTTTCAGCACTTTTATATAGTGTCTCAGACCTTCACCACTGTTTGAATAATGGTCTATCACGTGGAATTCATTACCGACTTCACGAATGAACCAAATTGACGTTGAGTCACCAACACCAATATCCCAATACGTATGAACTGGCAGGTGGGAATTATCAGGAGGTGTGCCAATACGTTTATTTTCGTACAGAAAGCGGAATTGTTTAGCGTAGTAAGAACCTTCAACCGATTGCTGGAATGCCTCCGCGGGTATTGACGGATATTCCCGCTTCATATCATCGCCAAGTGTTTTCTCTTTAGCGTAATACCACGCTTTCTGACACTCATTTAATTGAATATCATGCTTGCTTGATAGCTCATTAAAATAATCAACTAATCGCTGTGGTAATTGTTCAACAGGATTAATTGAATATTCTGGATTTTTCCACCATGAGAAAAAAAAGAATTTCCAATCTAGGTTAGAGAGGGTCTTACTCTGAATTTGTGCTTTCTCAGCAGACTGACAGTAATCATAAAAGTAACCTGCCCGTCCTTCCGCCGTACTTTCTATCGTTGTAAAACAATCACTTGATACCGCCTCAAATGCGCCAGTAACAATCTCTCTTGCTTTATCAGGATACTTAGCACATATCTTACCAAACTCAGACACATGCAAATATCGAAGCGTGCCACCACGAAATGACGTGCTGATATAAAGCGACCCGCCTTTACTAAAAACCAATTCACCCGCCGCATCATTACTTGCTGGGTTTGCTGCTTTAATTTCATCTGGTAGTTTTTCGTAGGCATACTTTATCTTTTCCCTGAATAGCCGCTTAGCATCATTAAGCGTATGTGCTATCAGTGCACACTTAGCCGCCTCAAATAACGCAGCGTCTAATTGGATTATGCAGACTTCAGTAGTGAATCCAAGTTGACGAGCTTTAAGGATAATATTTCGTGTGTGCATTCCCTTAAAGTATTCAAGCTGCTCAGGCGTCATTTTAAATCGAACTGGCTTGCCTTCTTTGTTAGTGATCCAGTACAAGTGATTCAGTCGCCAGAGCTTATCTCTCAATAATGCAAGATGTTCTGGCTTCATGCTTATTCCTTCGATAGGTCATCCATCAGTGACGATATAGAGTCGGATGCTTTATTCTGGTGCATTTCATCTAACCCATACGCTTGGCGTTCAAGTCCAATTAGATTTTTAAGTGTCTCACTCAGTGCTTTAGCTGATTTGACACGTTCGGGGAGGGAGATGATTGAGTTATAGATTTCATTCAGTTTGTCGCGCCCGTTATCATCGGGGTTAAACATTAGCTCGCCCAGTTTACTTAAAGCTGGTACATCAGCACATTCAGCGGATAGCTCATCAAATAAACTGTTGGTTAACTCTCTAGCCCTGCGAATATCGCCTCTATGCACCATGCGAACATTGGCAATGACTTCAGCATTAGCTTCGATAAGTTGCCGCTCAGAAATAGCCTTCTCGGCGGCAACCAGAGTGGCAACCTCTCTTTTGGCAACCAAGTTTTCAGCCCTAGCCTTAACCTTTGCCTTTAAATCTCGTTCCCATCCTTCTTTCTTTGCGCGTTTACTTATCGCTTGATGGGTTATCTCATATTGAGAGGCTATTTCTCTTATAGACATCACGCCAGCTCGGTAAGCCGACTCAATGGCTTCCCAGTCTGGTCTTTTGATCATTATTCACCTTCATGATAAATCAACAAGTCAACACAAAAGTAAGAACTACATAGTTTCGCAAAAACTTTAAATCTGACTTAAATCAAAATAATGAAAAATACATTATTGTATTTTAGCACTTCATTGTTAATTCTATTGCTAAATACAATATTTAGTATTACTGCAATCCCCCTTATTGTGTTCATTGCAATAAGGGGCTTTTTTTATCAACACACATTTATCTTTACATCTTAGCCGCCAATTATTTTGTTGGTTGGTTTCACCAAAAACCTTAAAGCCTCTTAACAAGAAAAAGCTTGTGCTCTAACTATGAATATTTCTTAAAGAATTCCTCACAACAAATTAAAAAAATCACCGTAGTGAGCTTTGTTATTTGCAATAAAAAACCCGCACTAGGCGGGTTATCTTTTACTGTGATTACATTTTACTTTTCAATAAATTAATGTCGCAACAAATAATAGACTAGTGATTCTATTGAAATATCAATACTCTTTGTCTATCAAAACCATTAGCGCTAGCAAAGCTAAGGTATTCATCTAAAAGTTCTGGCGGCATAGTTGGTGTACGCGATAATACCCATAAATAATCTTTATTAGGACCTACAACTAGTGAATACTGATAATCTTCATCAAGTTTAATAATATTATAGCCACCGTAAAAAGGGCCGAAAAAAGATACTTTCAAGGCACCTATATCCGAAGATTCAACAAAATAAGCTTTTCCTATACTCTCTTTCCACTTTTTCCCGTTTGAATCCCATCCTCTGTTAACTACCTTTATACCCCCATCGTTGCGTAGAGAATAGTTTGCAGAAACTTTACTTAGCCCCTTTTCAAATCGATTATCTATTCTAGCCACCTCATACCATTCACCAAGATAACGAGATAGCTCGAAATGTTTAACCAGTGTTATGTCATGTGGCACCTTAACGCTACACCCATTAAGTAGCAGCATACTTACAAACATAAAAACTGACTTTATCTGCATTACAACCTCACAGAAAATTGATCTATAAGATACTTTCGCATAAAAAAGAGTGCAGATCGACTATAGTGATTTAGTATTTCGTAACTATAGAACCCAGTATTTAAATAAAGTCATTGCCGCGCTAGCTCGGATTATCCTAACCAGAGTGGTAAAGCGATTGATGATAATATCAAAAGAATACCGACTAATAGGTATTGAAAAATATTGAGCATACAGATAAATATTTCTTTTAATATCATAGAATATATCCTTCATTGCCAATGTTGATTAACCGCATATAAGTATTAACACTTAAAATATAGCAGCTCATTTTCATTTGTCAGATATCACTGACCTTATAATTCAACATCAATGCTAAAGGTTAATATTAATATGACTGCTCTATGCAAATGAAAATATCAATCAGGTTGTTCTACTATAATCAAAAACGATCTTTTGTAACTTATAACTTCGCACCCAAAAGGAAGAAAATATGTTGAAAAAAATCACTTTCCTCATCTGCTCATTAGCTGTTATTTTCACACTAACTGCCTGTAACACTACTAAAGGTGTTGGTGAAGACATAGAGGCTGGAGGTAAAGCAATACAGAGGGCTGCACAGTAAAATCCATATTAAACAGATTAATAAAACACTAACGAGTTAGAGATAAAGATATCTTCGAGTGTTTTACTCTTACAAGACTAACTTTTACTGCTATCAACGGATAGCTTTAAATATTTTATTTAAGTATGCTTATTAAGCTTTTAAAAGAATTTCTATTAACTGACTCCTGCTTATAAGGAATATTACATATGAAAAGAAGAATGATTATAGCTATATTAATGACAGTATTTATTCCTGTCATTGCAAGTGCTTCATGCGAAAGCGTTGTTGAAGAAATTACGCAAAAAATTATTAACAATGGTGTGCCTGAAGAGAGCTTTACCATTACTGTCGTTTCAAATGAAGAAGCAGCTTCACAACAAGGTACTGTTGTAGGTAATTGCTCCAATGAAACACAAAAGATTATTTATACAAAAAAATAATTCGCCCCTAAAGGGCTTGTTACAAAGCCCTTTCATTTCTAATTGCTAACGTAATAAAGCACAATAATCTTCCAGAAAATGGTCACCAACTACAAGTTAATTTGTGTTATTTACTTTTGTAAAGTTCGCTACCACTATCGCGATTACAATCTAGGTTGATCCACCTTAAGCTAAATTACTCAAGCCATTATGGAGTGTTTTATTAGCATTGGTGAAACTTTTATATTAGTTGTTAGCATCTTAACAGTTTCAGTAGTTGGATTTGTTGACCACTCTATTGTTAGGCTCGTTGTTGCTCAATTTTCCGGATTACTTTCTTGCTAAAAACGCCGCTATTTTCCGAGGCTCAGATTTGTAATATCCGCTTGAGATTACTACCTTTTTAAGGTTGTGGTCATTCACGATTAACGTATAGTAACACTCTATTCATAAGCAGTTATTTTCTATTTTGCCCCGATATCTGGGGCATTTTTATTTTTAAGCTTTGAATAATATCCACTGCTTAGCGAAATTACGCAGAACAAAATTAAGCTTCACTTTCTCATCATCATAATTAGTAATTCTTAAATCATAACAATGAATTACCGAAATTTAGCTCTATTTCTATATAACTAGCAGTTTAATCGCTTCACAAATAAAAAACGCCACCTGAATAAATTGGGAACTATTACTAATAATTTTTTCTTGTTTTTTATTGCTACTAAACTCTTAATTTCCAGCCATAACAACTTAAGTTAAACTTATTTGATTACAAAGATTTAATCATTTCAGCATTAGTCATATCTAGCATAAATGAGAAATATTTTGAAATAACTTGAAATAATTTGAAATGTAATAAATTTAAACTACACTTTTTACTTGGTTTTATCTAAAAACTAGCACTGTTATTTATTTCCCTGTGATGGATAGAAATGTACAGACTCAACATTGACTCAACAATCATACATCTCATTGATTATAATCATGAAAAAAAGACACTTAAAATTAGTTACCATAGGAAAGGTACTTATCAATACAAAAATGTTCCATATATTGAATATCAAAGATTAGTCGTAGCTAAAGATAAGCAACAACACATTGATCGATACATTATTGGCAAATATATCTCAATAAAAGACATTTGATTATATATAACGATTACTTTCCCTCAGCATTGAGGGAATTCTTATTTCTGCTGAGTTAAATATTTCTATCTTTTATCGAGAGTTATCTATACGCTCCACCTTAATTAAATGTAACTTATTTCAAACACTCCGTCCGAATGTAATTCTGTAAGTACAGAGTTTGCTGCTCATTCTCAATCATCATTTCTCTGAGACGCCAATAATCTTGTTCAACTGCGTCACTAAGTCGTACGGTACTTTCATTGCCTCCGCTTTTGGTTGAATTCGTTTTGAGCTTTGGACATTCGGCGTTGATGTACACGCGCTGAGTACCATTGCGAACATCATTACGCAGCTTATCCATTTCAACTTTTGCATTAGTGAGTTCCTTTGTGTGCTTAATGTCGAGTTCGTGAAGGGAGCTAATGCGCTTTTCGTAGTCTTTGTTGATAATCACTTGCTCATAAAAATCACCTTCCAGCTTGGTGTAGTGACTTTCCAATTTCGAATGTTTATTGCTTAACTTGTCAAAATCATCAGTGACCCACCAAAGCCAGAACAGCAAAATGACACAAACAGCCATTAATACTTTCGTTAATGTCGTCATTTTTTGCCGCCTGAATACTTAATAGCCCATGCCTTAGCCACATTTAAGCAGTCATCAAACATCCTACCTTTTCGGCTCGCTTGTGAATTTTTGCGATAATGAAGTAACGCCATATCACAAGCCTTTTGAATAACAACAAAAGAAAAGCCGAGCTTTTTTAACTCGGCTTGTACATTACGTGTTATAAATTGCTCGTGATTCATGCTGGCTCACCGCCTTCAGGAAAATCACCAAGATCACAAAGTTTAAACTGAATTAAATCTTTAACTAATTGCTCAGCCTTTTTAATCACCTTCTTTTCTTTCTTCCGAAGCGTCATTAAACCACTCCCTTTTTGTCCGTGCTCTTCAAAAGAGAATTTTTCAGCCCGAGCAACTCGGTCTTGCATTTGCTGGATAGTTAAATCAGTCAACCCAGAAAAATCGAGAAGATTAATATCACTTCCTCCCTCCAGCGCAGTCATGTGATCAAAGACTTGTGCTTGTAACTCATAACTGTAACTCATGGCCATTAAACAAGCCTCACGCTTAGGGAATTTATAGCATGGATAAGTACGACCTTTATCATCGGTGTAATCGGCTAAAAATTTAGCCGATTGAACCTCCCCCAGAACCCTAGGAACTTTCGCCATAAAGTTTTTATGAGAGAGTTTTTTATATTTCTTACATGGAAACACCAATCCTTCAGATTCAGCCTTTGCCCTTCTATCGGCATTAATGTAATCAACCATTTCTAAACTCGTCATAGTGGGTTGAACATTATTGATAACGGTTAATTTAGTCATAGCGTATTACCTACATTTGAAATGAACCCTCGTTCACACAGAAAATCAGCCCGTCGAAGCTCGCCAGCTATAACTGACTTCCTCGAAGGCTCATATCAAAGTGATTGGATTCGACGGTTAAAGACTTGCTCTGTGAATGAGCAATAAAAACTCAGATATAAAAAAGCCCTGAACAATGTCAGGGCTACTTGATTAGAATTCGTTTATCGATAATGCCGAATCACCAATCGGTAAAGGTCGATTATCAATATCAATCCCTATAGGATAGCGATAACAGACTACTCGGGATGTCTCGAAGGCTTTGATGTTAACAGCATCGGCTTGATTACCGCCCAATACCAGTAATGAGCCTGATTCTGTCCTGCCAACAACAAATCCGACATGCCCGCCTCCTGAACGCGCAAAAACGACAATGCAACCATATTTGGGCTCTGAAAGTTCCACACCATAATCGATGTAAGAGCGAGATGAATCAGAACGGGTCGAACGAATACCCGACCGTTCCAGCATGGCGTTAACAAATCCTGCGCACCATGGCACCTTATCATCCGTACCAACCAATCCTGATAATTTGCTATCACGCCAATATTGGTCAATCCGAGGATTAGAGGCAGGACCTTTAATTTCACGCTGACCTATTTCTTTTCTGGCTTCAATCAGCCATTTAAGTTCATTCATCAGACACTTTCCTTAAAAAACGTTTTTCTAATGCACTAACTCCTGCAGCACCTGTCCAGCCAGCCATTCCAGCAACGCCTCCTGCAATCTCTGGCTGCCAGACGAAATAACTCGCAGCAAGTAATACCATAGAGCCTGCAAACATAGAGATAATGACCTGAGCAATAAAGAGACCAAGTCTAAACGGCTCGCCTTTCAAAACCTTATTGGCATAACTGGCAATACTTCCCAAAAAGGTCATCAAGCCAACCAACATAACGGTTAATAAATTTATATTATTGGGTTCTTTATATGGCATGTGTATACCCACCCACAGATGAGTGTTTTGTGATTAAAGTGAATGGAAAGCCGACTCACAGCTCTTAAGTAAATAAAATGAGTTAGTTATTGATTCTGTGGCGGCTAGAAAAAGAAAAACCCCGCCGATTGGCAGGGTTTCAAAAATTTGACGTAAATTGATCATTATTTGATTTTTTGGGTGTAATCATATAATGATCAACTAACTAATTATCGATTACTTAATCCAAAAAGGAAGAGCAATAAAAAGCAAAATAAACACGGTTAACATCATAACTTTTTGAATCGTACTAAATATAGTCATATAACCATCCAAACTAATAGCTTTTATTATTTAAATATAGCTATTATTGTTTGATTGTAAATATTTATGGCTACCTAAATTTAAATTGCTTATCTGAGTTATACGGTAAATCAATTATCTATATTAAATAAGCACGCAATAGTGCTCTTATCATGATAATTTTTCATAAAATATTCAAGGTATAAATCTACAATTTTTAGATTCAATATCTCGACTTTCTAGTGACACAACATGAGCATACATTGACAAATTTATAATTTATTTTTTTAGCAGCCTGAATCGCCTGTATTATATTTATAAAATTACCAAGATATAGCCGAGTTAAAGACAATGGCATGTTATGGCAGCCAACTCTATGTATGTTATAATTACCTTGAGATCCTACTGATGTCTGAATGTAATAATTCATATATATCTCATTTTTGTTTTGCAAATGGATCATAACAGATATAAAACACCATCAAATTTTAACTTTTTGTCTTAATCTTAATAAGACTAAATATTCTTTCAGTTGAGTTAATGATGGTATAATTTTACATCCAGTAAACTATCGCCACTGTCGCTAAAAGCAAAACAGAGATGGTTAGAGCGTTTTGTACAAATAATAAAATTCGCTGAGAAAATATAGGTAAGTTCATAGGTGATTCCTTTGGATACCGCATCTATTTTTCAAATAAAAAATTGCAGCAGCAAGATTTGCTATGATATAGCAATGAGGTAGATTCAATCTTTATTCTAACACATTACTTGAATAAATACGTTTAATAAGCCTTAAATATGAAAAAACCTCGCTGCAGCGAGGTTTTTAATAATATCTAATCTGATTATTGACATGCCTGAGCTTTCATAACACTTTTACAAAAAATACATTTTGCTCCATGAGGATTGCTTATAGAGATATCAAACTGTGATGTTCTATATTGAGAGCCGCTACAACAAGGACATTTAAAATACAGATAGATTTTTATAGTGTTCTTAAAGCGCCACCACATGCCCAGCGGCAGGGCCTTTTGCGCCATTTTCTATGATAAATGAAACTTGCTGGCCTTCGATTAAAGATTTGAAGTTATCGCTCTGAATTACAGAGAAATGAACAAACACATCTTTAGAGCCATCAGCTGGCGTAATGAAACCAAAACCTTTATCGTCGTTAAACCATTTTACTGACCCAGTCATTGTATTAGACATAGAATTTCCTTTAATTTTTTAAATTTGCCATATGGCGAAGAGGTTTGTTTTTTTATTTTTACTTATGGGAATTAATTAGAAGGAATTCGCAATGAAGGGGTATCTTAGATAACGCTAAATGGTGAACAACTTTAAACTGACTAGCATAAATAGGCCTGTACTTCCAAACCGATGACTTGATTAAGCCACACAAACACTAGGATAGCAAATTTAATTTTCACTCTCACCACAAAAGAGTTGGTTTTTTAAGGCGCCATACATTCACCACCAATCACTTTTTTAAATAAATCATATAGATAACAAAATACTTATCAATCCTATTGTTTTTCCAATAGTATTGATTGGATTTGATTAACTGAGGGTATATATGAAAAAGCCTCACTAGGTGATTTTATTTAAATATGAATGATTTCGTTCATCCCAACAGTTATACGCTAACACAACTTTTAGATTCAATATTCATATGATTGGAAAAACCAATCATATGAGCAACGTTGAAATACTAAAGCATTGTTTTTAATAATCATAATCCATATCGCAGTCTTAATGACTGAGGATAAGGATGAAAGTACTTTTGGTTATTCAAATAGTTATCAGGGTATTCAGATAAATAGTGTGTTATTAATGTTAATGGGGCTAATAAAGGTTGTGTTCCTTGACGATATTCTAGGATTAACTTGCTCAATGCTTGTCTTTGGTTTGATGTTAGATAGCGTTTAAAATAGCCTTGGATATGCATAAGCACATTAGTGTGATTGCGCCTAGTAGCTTGGTATTGTAATAAATTCATAAACTTATTTCGATACTCATCAAAATAAGAATCGATTGAATTCCATTGATTGTTACTAGCAACAAAACGCCCAAGTTCCCGATAAAGAGATTGTGAATGCGCTAATAAAAGAAGTTTATATCGAGTATGAAAGTCGATTAATGAATGACGATTGAATGAGTTTTTCTTTAGTTCATTTAGCTCATGAAGAGCAAATACCCGTATAATGAAGTTTTCTCGAATATGGGGATCACTTAATCTGCCATCTTCCTCAACAGGCAACCAAGGCATTGCTTTTAGTAATTGTTCAGTAAAAAGCCCCATTCCAGACTTTTTATTACCATTGCCAACAGAATCATATACTCGAACCCTTTCCAAACCACAGCTAGGTGAGTTTTTACATACAATATAACCACTTAAATTTGAAAGCCCACTCAAATAGGTGGTTGAAAACTGGACCATTCCTTCAGTTAAATCGCCTTCACGACCATCACTAAATTTGAGTCTAACGTTATTTTCTTCAGATTTAACTAGCCTCAATGCAGGTCTAGGTGTCGGTAAGCCTATTGCCATCTCAGGGCATGCTTGTTGATATTCGAAATAATCTGATAACTCATCTACGGCAAAATGAAAGCGCTTATGGCCACCATCAAATCTAACACTATCACCCAATAAGCATGAGCTAATACCTACAGTGATTTTTTTATCTGATGTATTGCTCATATCACTAGAGGTAAGAATATTAACCATCACTGCCACCTTATATGAAATCATTTATATACAAAATTGATTTATAGTAATAATTGAATTCATATTAGTAACATTGCACTTTATTTACTAGCTTTATAAACCACTACTCTACGCTCTAATAAAACAAATAAAAAAGCCCCACAGAAGTGAAGTGAGGCTTATAAGCTGCTGACGTTGTTGTCATTCTTATCACAATATCAGCTATTTTACGTACGTAAAGCCTTGAGATTATTTTTCGCTAAAATTTATCCATTTCTAATGGCACATCAAGCATCATCAGCATTCCTTCAATTACTCCCTCAGCTTTTTGCAACTTTTTACCTATATGCCCATCAGAGCATTTCCGCTCTCTTGCTAGCTGCATGAATGTTTTCCCAAATAAATAATAATCAAGTAACAGGTCATGCATATCACTATTCTTTTGGTTTAATTGAGCCATGCAGCTAGAAATAATCATTGCGTCATCTTCACAGCATTGAGGTCGAGATTTAACCTTATTAGGTATTAAGCGACTAAACCCTGCCGCCGTCGAATACCACTGAACTGACTCTATGTTATCCGCAGCCCATGCGCCCCACATTTCTAGCACCTGTTGAATGTTACGCATCCATTACCTCGTGCTAATTTGCAAGCTTTTGCAGCAAAAAATAGATTTAATACATCTTGTATTTGAAATGGCACTATCTAATTCTTTGGCGAGACTTGAAGTGCCTTTTTTTGTTTGGTTAATCATAGGTCCCCCATCTGGTAAGTAACACCTTGTTGATACCAATCTGGTAAAGTGAACTCTATTCTTCTCATAAATCCCTCAGCTCTGAGTTCCTGCATACGTTTAAGCTCATTTTTCATGTGCTGATATAGCTCATCCATTTGCCACGGTTTTAACTTCACTGAAGTTCCTGCTAAACGTGCAACTCGGTCAATGGTCATTTCGCTGTAAGTAATAACAGCGTGAGCATTAAACTCATGGGGATCTTCGCCAAGTTTTCGATGGCAACCTACGCAGTGAGCAAAGGCATTAAAAGGATGGTATCGGGTTGATTTATGTCGTCGTGATTTGAAGTGAGAACAGTGGAGTTTTGAAGGTTCGTGTCTAAATTGTCTTCCGCAGTAGTCGCACACATAATTTGCTCTTTCCCGGACCAACTGCGAAAACACAATATCGTGCTTATCGCGTTTTAATGCCATTTATTTCTCCTGCATGCCCCACTCAGCAACAACAATCACAGCCATCGGGCTTTTGCTTAACTCTATCGTCCGCATAGCATCTACTGCATGAGGTAATATAAATTTACGCTTTAACATTCCAGCGCACTTCCTGACCGCATCATTAGATTTATGAATAGCCCAACATAGCTTTAATGTTGTTAGTGCGCTCATAAACGCTTTTGCTTCGTTTCTCATCTACCTTGCTGCCCCTTGTCGATTTCCTGCTGACAAATCATTTCAGCTCTATCACCAACGATAAGCTCTCTTACTTTTGCATGTAGCCTCTTTCTCCTTGGTAATAATGATGTGTCATACCAAACGCTTGCAGAAAACACCCTGCTACCAATCAATGCTATTTTTTGAATTTCAGTCATCGCTCTTGCTGCTCTTTGAGTTTCTGTTTGTCACCTATGCGTTGCGCCCACTCTAATTCTCGCCTTGCATCATCACTGAACTTGACGCCATTTTGTGAGCCAAACCAGTGAGCACATTCGATAACATTCGCAATTTCCCTTACTCGCATTTTGCTAGTACGTTCACCGAAATAGACAATGCCGCCACCTAGCCCTACAGCCGACCGTTGAGCCTCGCCATTAGATTGCTTGTTCAGTACGGTGATTAAGTCCTTCCAATCCTCTTTATCGTACCGTTGACCGTGCCACATGACCTGTTTAGACAAATCAGTAAGAGTTGCCCACATACGGTCATTTTGCGCTTTGGTTCGTTTAGGTTCGGAGAGTTTTACTTGGTATGGTTTGTCTGAATCTATTGGTAGGTTTTGTATTGCTTCGATGGCGTTCTGTCTGATGTTTTTACTACTGAGATAGTATGTCTTTAGTGACATTTAACCTCCTATTCCATTTTTGATAGTCGGAAACCTTTACTAGATAAATATTTCAATTTGTTACAATATATAAGAGCCATAAGAACCAGTTGCGTATGGAGTATGTCGCTGTGATTTTAGGTTATAAGATTTTTTTAATTCTTTTGTTCGGTGTTTTTGCTTTCACAGGCTTTGATACTACTGATGCAATTGAATCGCTTATTAGGTATTTAAGAAAAGAAGTAATCTAAACTTAGGAGTCGGAAATCTGCTACCAAGTTAGCCTCCTGTATCACTCACTGTTAGCTCTCCTGTTAAACCGCTGCGCTGAATAATTACGGTCAATTTGCATTAATTCTTCTGGCGTCATGTCATCAGAATTATCTGGGTAGATATCGTTATTGTGGATAAAAGAGAAATCAGCACCACAATCAGTATTTGTGCATTGGATATGGTCGCAAAGGTGATTATCTTCTGGGTTTGTCTCATTCTCGCCACACCATTTAACTTTGCTGCCACACATGGGGCATTTCTTTAGTTCGTTCATGCTATTTATCCTTTTTAAACGGGAATTTACTTTCGATATAGTCAATTGATGAAAATAAAAACTCTCGAGTCTTCTTTCTAGCAAAGTGGATCGGAGTATCAATTAGAAAAAGCAGAAAGCAAGCGACACTTATTGGAATCACGAACACCACTCCGATTATCCATCTAGCTAGATAGGTAATCTCGTTACCTTTAAATTTCTCCCACTTCATCATTCACCCTCTGGCATTGGTGGGAGCTGCAGAGGTAGCCAGTGTGTATTGGGTAGTCGTCATCCTGTTCGTAAAAATCATTATCGCTGATGAATTGATCTGTTTTTTTAGATCATACAGAGTACCAAATAACCTCACTGACGGAGCTAATACAAAAACTAACATCTACTAGACTACTGTAGAATAGACAATATGTTAGCTCAGTATTTTAAATTTTAGTTGCTAACTATTGTATACTACCCCTACAACCACCGCGACAATACACCAGAGCACAATAAATACTAAGTAACGTTTAATCATGATTATCATCTTCCTGCATGTGTGGGAGAGGTATAGGTTGCTAGAAATCAAAATCAGCCTACTAAATGACTACTTACTCAGCCGTCACCAGTATTGACATAAGTTCATCCCTCTGAATTATATTCACCAGCTATATATTCATATGTTATTAATAATCTAGAATAAATTACCACCCCTCTAGTTTTTGTTCACTCACCTTAACTAGCTCCCTATATTCTGGACTCTATTTAACTTGATGATTAGGTATCTCCTTAGATACGATGTTCCTGCCATTCAAGTTCTATATCGTTTTTATCTATCTCATCAGCACACCTCTTTTCAAATTCTGTTAGTTCGATTGCTTTAGCCATAAATTTTAGCTTCCCCACATAGATTTATGAGCTTACTGAATACCTTTCGTGAGGAATCAAAGTATTTTTACATATTCAAGTTCAACAATAGTTCCATCAAAACAAAATCACTTAACTAAGATTGTCTTTGTTATAATGATTTCTGCTTGTCGCTCGCAAAATTTATTAAGCTCTATAAACGTTGTTCCTTTCATCACTCAACACCTCGCTTAATTGCCATAACTAATTTTTAAGCTACCAGAAATAGCAACCACCACTAACAGCAACCATCCCCAACCCTCTTTGTCGTGGTAAATCAGGAAAGCCACTGATAGAAAGCCAGTGATGGGAACTAGCATGAAAAATAATGTACCTAAAATATCGCGTAGATATTCCATCTAGAAGTCCTCAATTAATGGCTTTAAACTTGTAAAAATCATCGGCTGTTATTGCTGGCAATATACAATTACCGAAAAGTATTTTTCCATCTGGTGACTTGATAAATCTGAAATCCTTATACTCAGGTTTAGGCTGAATATTCACATCCATATCACTAGGAAATTCGTCATACTTTCCTAGCAAGTAGCACATGGCATCTGTCCATTCGTGCTTATCTTTGTCAGTAAACATGTATTCTTGAAGAATTGCATATCCGCTCATCTAGAAGTCCTTATGATTTGGTGTGTTAATAACTAGCTTCACCGCCAAGTGAGTCAATGAGTGAGTCGATTAGTCGCGTCATTTCACCTGTAAACAGTGCAAAATCTGCATCAAATCGCTGAGCAATATCTTCCCTGTCGATATCATCATTTTGCGCTTTCAGCACGTCTGAGAACTTGATTTTTTTAAGTGATCCATCGTCGCGCAAGGTAAATTGAATTGTTTCATTCCAGTCTAGAGATAATTTCGTTACTAATTTACCTGCTTCAATGTGTGAGGCTATTTCATCAGACACTAAATCTTGCTTCTTGAATCGTGCAATTCCGCCTTCTGCTAACATTGCTTTAAGCTCCGCCTCATCGGTTAAATTAAACCCTTGAGGAATTACTCCGTCACGCAACCAGTCTGTGAGAGTTAACTCAATTGGTGTTTTCATCGTTAGAGGAACCACAGGCAATGAACCTAGTGCTTTTCTCAATAGTGCCAGTGTATCTTCGGCTCGTTTTGCACTACTTGTATCAACAATAATTCGCTGATTATCGTTATCAATCCAAACACTAACCGTTGATTCTTTGCTAAATGCTCGTGGTAGCAAATCCTGAACAACTTCATCCTTCAAGCTATCTTTCTCGGTCTTTTTCAGTCGGCGTCCTTGTTCTGCTTCCAATTTATCAATCTTGGCTTGCAGTTCTTTTTTGATAACATCTGTGGGTAATACTTTTTCTTCGCGCTTAGCCACAATGAGAATCTGATTACCGACTGAATGAGTTAACGCTTCGCCTGTTTTGATGGGGTTAGTCCAGCCAACTTTCATCATGTCCTGAATACCACAAGGTGAAAATTCAAGATTTTTTAATTGCGCTTCAAGTTCATCAGATGAAATTTGAATGTCACGCGTCATACGATACACAATCGCATTTTTAAAAATGTTCATGTTGATTCCTTAGAGGGGTCTGGATTTGAGATTTAATCTTTCACGTATTGCAGCAAGGTTATGCAGTGATTTTTCCTTACTGGTTGGTATGTGTTTTTGTTCAATCATCTGTACTGGTTCTGGTATTTTCTCTCCGGATTTAATGCGATTAGCCATTGTCTTAAGCTCTGATGTACAAAGCTTTCTAACTTCTGAATCGGACAGGTTTTTGCTCCTCATTTCTGAATAAATTTTAGTGACCATCCAGTAACAGGCACTTGATTGCCAATTGAATTTACCCCAACCTCGTTCTGAGCAATATTTTTTGAAAATATTGAATAACTCATCTTCTGTCGGCAATCCCATTGCTGCGTAATCTTCCTGCTTGCACCACTCGATGAATTGACCAACAGCAGGCCAGAATGGGTTATTGCTTACCCTTGCGTGTCTCATTCCATTTTGGAGTTGCTCGCGGGTAGTAATTCCATTTTCAGCAAAGGCGGCAACCCACTGTCGCTTAGCCGCGAGCTCGTCACTTTCATTTTTGAATATGGTATTTACTGCGGCAGGAAAGATTTGTTTCAGATTTCGGAATAACACATCAACGAGTTGCTCAGCTAGTGGGTTTACTACTTTTTGCGGCGTACTGTCTTGAGCAATTTTAGCCAGTGCGCCTGCATCACGATTAGCAATTGCAGTTGCCAAATGAGGTTTCATATAAATTCATTCTCCCATGCTTCACGAGTATTCCAGCTTTGTGTTTGCTCTTGCTCTACAACTCGTTTGTTTCGGTTTGGTTGCTGACTCTGAATGACTAAAGTCGCCCATTTTTCACGTAATTTCCCGGGGGATAACACATTGCTACACCAGAATGAATCACGATTAGCCCATTTGAATAGCCTGCAAATTTCTTGGTGTGAATGCCCGTCTAACTGTCGCATCAAGCGGATATCGTTAGCCCATGTTGACCAGTTTGGCTCTTTGGTTGTGGGGCTTACAATCAACACTTGCTCAAAAATCCACTGGGCCGCTTTCAGGTCGTCAGCATTTCCCCACTTATTGCCTTTGGGTGAGCAAACAACCGCATCAGCCTTCAAGGTTAAAATGTTATCCAGTGATTTGTCAGAGGATTCGTTAGAATTCTCGGACGAAAAATTATTAATATTATTGTCTTTGGTAAGACTGTTTTTGGTGTTGGGTGATTTCGCCAAACTAGAAACCTTTTTTTGCCCAACTTTTTGGGTGATTTCGCCCAACTTTTTTTGTGGTGTTTTTGGGCGTTTTTTGGGCAGTCTTTCTAACTGCCATTGTTCAAGATTTACGTTGACACTTACCAGCTTAAATCCGCCAATTTTTCTGAGATTGATAATTTTTCTCTCAGCCAAAACCTTTAACGCATTACCGATATCAGAGTCATCTAACCCTGTCATTTCTGCTAGATAGGTGTTGGTTACCTTATCCTCTGATTTATTCCAGCCATATGTGCAATCAATCACAGCATCGA
Source organism: Providencia sp. PROV210 (assembly GCF_028479445.1). Classification (NCBI taxonomy): domain Bacteria; kingdom Pseudomonadati; phylum Pseudomonadota; class Gammaproteobacteria; order Enterobacterales; family Morganellaceae; genus Providencia; species Providencia sp. PROV210. Next base: position 13,167 of record NZ_JAMPNQ010000002.1, on the reverse strand, counting down.
ATACCTGATGCTCTCTTCCAGCCATTTTTAGCTTTGGCTTGAGCCTGCTGATACTGGTGGCTAGACGCATATAGCCATTATCAAGACTAGCCACTTGCTCCCCCGACTTATCAGTCAATCGTCGTTTATTAGCAAAATCCACATGCCTAACAATACTCATAGCGACCTCCATATCGATTTGTGATGTAATTCATTTTCATGTATAATCACCTTGCGAAATTAAATAGTTAATGCGCCTCAGTTGCTCCAACAACTGGGGCGTTTTCTTGTGTAAGTAAGCGTGAAAGCTCGCCTATTTGCTTCCACAAAAAGCGATATTCCTCTTCACTAATTTTCTTTTCACCCGGCAAAACAAAATCAATTACCCCTGCCGCTGCTAATGTTTCGCATAGCTCAGGTATCTTTTCGGTTCTACGAGTGATAGTTGAGTCATGAACGCCTAATGATTTAGCGATGACTGTTTGAGATGTTGTTCTGATAACTTGATAAGCGGTTGCTACCAAGTGATTGGATACAAATCGGTTAAACGATTTGCGTGAATTTGCGTTTTCCATAATTTATATTCCTTCATATACAGTTAATCCGTTACCCACGATCCTGTGGGCATTTTTATATCTGGTAAATCTGCCGCTTTATCAGCGACTCCGTAGCAGCAAAAAACTGCGATTGTTAAAGAGCTGTAAAATCTATGATGTTTTAGGTGGGAAAACATCATCTAGAGAGCATTTTGCTCCAAGTTTTTGTAGCACTTCGACAATTACTCGACAGTCACTCAAACTAGGTGTTCTGATGTTTGACTCGTAGTTTGCAATTCGCGATTGCCCCCACCCGATTGATGAAGCTAAAACAGCCTGAGAAATTCCTAGTTTTTTTCGCTGTTCTGCGATGTTATTCATTATGAATATCCTCCATGTCCATTCATTGCATTACACACAATATGTGATTACATGTCAATCACATATTGTTTGGATACTTGAATCACATTTTGTGTTAAAAGATATACATGAAAAAAATAAATGAAATTATCGGTGAAAGACTGAAGTCTATTCGTGAATCAAGAGGCTTAAGCCAAGCGCAACTTGCAAAGCTGTGCGGATATTCAGCAGCCTCTAGAATTGGAAATTATGAACTTGGGGAAAGAAAAATAAGTGCTGATGATGCATTGATCATCAGCGAAGCGCTTGGTGTATCGCCAGCAGAGTTAATGTTTGGTGCTCAAAGTGATCAAGTAATTAGTAATTACGAATACCCATTACTGACCAAAATCCAAGCAGGCGCGTTTACCGAAAATAGTAACTCTTATACAGAGAAAGATGCCATCGCATGGATACCTACAGCCAAGAAAGCAAGTGAGCGCGCTTTTTGGCTTGAGGTTGAAGGTCACTCAATGACAGCAGCGCAAGGAGGTAAACCTAGCTTTCCTGAAGGAATGTTGATACTTATTGATCCAAAAGAGCCTGTGAATGTTGGTGATTTTTGTATCGCTAGGCTAAACGGTAACGAATTTACATTTAAAAAATTAATTAGAGAATCAGGGCAAACATTCCTTGAGCCTCTTAACCCGAAATTTGATTTAATCCCAATAAATGAAAACTGCGAAATCATAGGTAAAGTTATAAAGTGTCAATGGTCTGATGACACCTTTTGAGGAGAAAGCATGGCATTCAATGATATTGAACTAGCAAATATTGAAAAGTGCATGGAATTTTTCTTAGAAAAACGCCGCCCAGCAGAACATCTCAGAGATGAGCTCGATTTACAATATCGTATTGAAGATGACTCGGTCGTTATATTCGAGGTTAGGCAGCTAACATGGAGTGACTCAAGAGTAGAAGAACCTGTAGCAAAAATAATACATAACAAAATCACAGGCTCTTGGTCACTACTATGGATGGATAAAGACAGTAACTGGCATCATTACGATGAAAAAATGTTAGGTAGTTTTTCAGATGCTATTAAGCTTGTAGAAGATGATTTACAAGGTTACTTTTTTGGCTGACGACACTTTTAGGGTGTAGTTTTAATTAAATATTAACGGATGACTAATAGTGGCAAAATGTACTGATTATCAACCTAGCCAAGTAGAGGTTGACAATGTTCTATACTGTGAAAAGTACGTTGATTTCTCTGGTGTTAGTTGGATGGAAAAGCCTCCCCCAAACAGACCATTTTTATGGCTTCAAATGAATATTTTGCCATTAGACAGGGATGGAATACCAGTGCAAGGATTAACTGTTTTAATCCAATGGAAGCCTGATCATGAATCAAAACAAGATGGCGATGAAGCATTCCCAAAGATAAACATTGTCGCACTTTATAACAAAAAAAGAATATTTGCAGTTGATAGTTATCCATTTGATAGGCATACAAATAGATAGGCATACAAATAGATATAAAGTAGATCATCCTGACTTTGTAAATTATATTGTAGGTGCCCACTACCATGTTTATTATGAAGAAGCTGGGCGCTATAATCCAGTAGGATTCCCAATTAAAGAAGCCATAAAATCAGATGATATTAGAGGGTTTTGGCAGTTTTTTTGTAAATATTTAAATATAAAATGTACAGGCGAACTCCCTATACCTTTAGAAGATATATCTGGACAAATAGGATTACCATTATGATGTGCTCAACAGTCATATCTAATCTTGGTTTTGAATGCCACCCTATAGGTGCTGAATTACTAAGAATTATTAGCCCATTCACTTTCTGTGATGATGGGGAGCATGTTGGTGCTTTTGTAAAAGAAATTAATGGTAAATATCTTGTAAGTGACAGATGCGATGCGCTAATGAATATGGAAGCAAGGGGTATTTCACTTACAAAAAAAAGAATTGATGAAATACGTAGCTTTATAAGTCATCAAGGCGCAGAGCTTAACGACAGAGGTGAAATTGTTAGCTGGGCAACAGAAGATACAGTTGGGTCAGCCACCTCCAATGTAATCAGAGCTGGCATATTAGCATCCGCCTTATCTATTGACTGGTATCAATCGGTCAGAGTTGAAAAATTTGAAAGTGAAGTTATAGATTATTTATATCACTCCAACTTAAAAGATAAGATTTCATTGAGGTCTAACGTATTAGGGATGAGCGGACACAACATAGTCATTCCAGTAACAGTCAATACAGAAGTACCAAAATATCTTTTTACATCTAGCGTAAAACAAAGTGGGAGTTGGAATAGCGCATATTCTTTACTTGGTAAACTAATTGACCTAAAAAATGCAAACATCACATTAAATAATCGATATGTTGTTGTTGATAGCGAGTCAATCGGCGACCAAATGCAACAGCTATCTCTTTTGTTTAATGAAATAAGCCATGTTTTACCTTTCTCAAAAAGAGATAAATGGATATCTAAGCTAGCCGCATAGCCTTCACTCCAGCCCTCCCTGCGAGGGCTTTTTTGTATGTAGAAATCACAGCCATCTAACGGATAACCACATGAAAAAAATCATGATTTTATCAGCTTTAATTTCGTTAACTGCCTGCTCTTCGGGAAAAAATGACAATCCTCCAACACAAGTAGGAATGGCTAACCCTGCTTCTGTTTATTGTGCAAAATTAGGCGGGAAACTAGATATAGTTAACACCAATGATGGGCAAGTTGGATATTGCACCCTCCCCTCTGGTGAAAAAATTGAAGAGTGGTCTTTGTACAGAAGAGATCACAAATAAACATAAAAGCCCTAATGGGCTTTTTTTATGCCCGCCCCCTACGAATGTGAATTAAATCACAAATCGTGTCTAAAAATAAAATATTTTTCATTTAAAATCATCACGTTAATATACAAACTGAAAATAAACACAAATTGTGGTTGACATTAAAATCACATTTTGTGAATATTATAAGCATCAACGGAACACAGCTCGTTGGTGCTCTTTAACAACGATGATAGTGAGCTGTGTATTAACTATCAGAATGGAGTCGCTGATAAAGCGGCAACCTTCTCAGAAGGTTTTTGTGAGAATAAGGTGTTCACTCACTCCAGAGAGTTCTGCCCCGACATGGGAAACCGCCCTGTCAAAACAGATATAATTAAGGGTTTCAATCCTTATTCTCACCAAAACCAACTATTTGGAGGGCATATGGCAACTATTTATGTGAAAAAATCACGCAAACCTGAATTTTTGCGCGGATTATCTAGAAATAGACGTCACGCTAGACGAAAAGCTGAAGCTATTTCGAAAAAAAATATTGAAATGAAATTGGATTCAATATTTCCAACAAGAAAAAATGTAAAACCAATTACCCGAGTTGAAAAAGCAATATCAATTCGCAGTACTAAAGTTTATGACTCAGTAGATAATACCTGCTTACCCAATACTAGTATTTACTCAACTAAATATAGGGCGTCAGGAACATTATTAGAGTCAGGCGAAGTGACAGCGAGAGCTTAAAGCTCATTAGGTGAGCGGGTGATAGATAAGAATTAGAAATATGATAAAGCCCTATTAAGGGCTTTGAATGACTAAACGTTTTTACGTTCGATTGTCTGCTCGCCCCAAAACAACTTATCGTCTGTTGTTTTAGAAAAAGCTAGAGGGAGCACTTCATCAGAACCTTCTTCCCAAATTTTCTCAGCTAAAACTTCATCATTTTTAGCTAGCTCAAATATAGCTTGAGCAATCTCAATTGAAGTTTCACGGACTTTCGCCCACTCAGATATGTGATGATCTTTCATGCTTTATATCCCTTAGTAGTTGGTACTAAGAGAAATAATAGCATGGATACAGAAATTTAAAAAAGCAGCTTAACTTGCACTGCAATTACAAAAGTTCACACTCAACAATACCCCACTAAAAGATTAATCGGGTTTTAGTAAAAAAAGCGCATAACCCTGATGAGTCAAAACTATCTGTTCGTTTCTGTTGGTTTGAAGAAAACTTTCAAGTTAAATTCGGAACTTCTTTTAAGTTCAATGACATCTGCGAAGAAAGCTTTAATAAATCCAAACCCTTAGAGATAAGTACTTCGAAGTAATCAACCAAGAAGAGACCGACAAAGTTGTGACGGCAATCATGCAAGAAATTTAATCATTCATCGAATAGCAATACTTACTCTAGCGTCTTTACGAGGGCGCTAGGTTGAATAATAGGAGGTATAGAATGGCTGGTAAAAAAGTACAGTTACATAGAGTAAAACTTTACGGTAAAAATTTTTATTTTCATGAGAATTCAATTTCTGGGTTCTGGGAAGATGATGAAGATAAAGAAGATATCAGATCAGCAATTATGCTAACTAGCGGTAGTGACTTAGTTTATCCCGTACCGCTATCTGAGCTACTAGAACAATTAAAAGAAATTATTGATTTTCAGCTACCTTAAAAGGTATCTAAGAACGCTTTCGATGGAGGTGGGTTTTCTTTACTCCATTGCTTCTTGGCGACTTCATAGCATTCAGGATATAGAACTTCAATCTCAGCCATTAGTTGCTCTGGTGTCTTGATTGAATTTTGTTTAGCGGCTAATGCTAGAGCCATATCAAAAGCAACCCTTTCTACAGGGTTATGTTCGGTAATAACATTTTTAGACATCAATTCAATCCTCTCTATCTCAGGGGAGGAATAAGTATATCCAATTTATTACTGGGAAGTAATAAACCTCAGCTGCCTGACGTGGTTAAAAGCAGGCAATTTGATACTTATTTTACTCAAAAAAACGCACATAAGGAGGCAAAATGCCACACGCTAAAGCATCAGTAGATATTAACTTGAAACTCATTCTGTCTGATGAAATGCCACCAAAAGTAAAAGGTATGGCTGAAATATCTGTACCTGAAAATGAGCCAAATATTCAAATGCTATTGGATGAGTTTGTGAAAAATCTAATCGGGAACGAAGCGGTGAAAACAGCTCTCAAAAAAGCCGCATTAGAAACACTAGTCAGAGACATTATCCATTAAAAAGACTTACCTCTTTCATATTTAACCAAATAAATATTACCAACACCAGGGTACTTTCTATCGCTATCGCAAGATAAGTGAGGGTTTCGCACATCCGGAGATAAGCATGAATATTGATAAATACAAACTTTGTTTAGCTCAATCACAAGCTGGAATTGCACGCTATCTCAAGGATGAGAATGGATGGAGCGAAGCAAATGAAACATTAAAAACAGCATATGGAGTCAAATATGAACGCAAAGCAGAAATACATAAAACAGCAAATATTCGCCCTACTGCGCGAGTCTGACATGACTGATAAACAAATAGACGAATTAGTAGCTGATTGGAAATTTAAACAGCAATGCGAAAAGACAAATCGAATCCTACGGCAAGTTAACTCTCGTGGGTCATACGCATTCACGTAAGGATGAGATATGAAAACTTCAGAGTGTGAACTAAAGCAAAGGCAGGATGCCGAGAAAAGACGCAGAGAGCGCGAAGAAGAAGCTGAATACTATCGCATGGAAAGCTTAGGTGTTCAGCAACAATCAACCCCTATTCGCTGGATGAGAGGTGAATATGGGTAAATATCTAGTTAGATGCTTTCCATCTAACCCTACAAAAGAAGCTGCGCTAAAATCAGCGATAGCGCAAATAAAATTATCTAGGCAAGGAAAACCACAAAGCATTAACGCATCACGGAAGATGCGCGAAGCCACAAATGTGTGGCAATCAAATCTAGCAATGTCGAAATTCTTCCCTCCCCTACCTGGTCACATCGAACAGCAACGGATTGCTGAAGACCTGATGAGATATGCGCGTTATATAGCGAAAGGAATCGCTCCAGACAACTACGGTTATGGTGAAGGTAGAAATATGGGTGACTAAATTTAGGAGTTAATTATGAGTGAGGTATACAAAGCAATAAGTAATGTTGCCAAGGAGCTAGCAGAAACAGGGATTAAAAAGGAAAGCGAGAATAAACAACAAGGATTTATGTTTAGAAGTATAGATGCAGTCTATAACGCATTAGCTCCTGCGTTAGTGAAGCATGGATTGCTAATTCTACCAAGGATGATTAATAGAACAGCAACTGAACGAGTTACTCAAAGAGGCGGTGTATTAATTTACGTAACCGTCAAAGCTGAGTTCGATTTTATATCCACCAAGGATGGTAGCAAGCACACAGTCGTAACTTACGGCGAAGCTATGGATAGCGGGGATAAAGCCACAAACAAAGCGATGTCAATTGCATACAAATACGCAGCATTTCAAGCCTTCTGCATTCCTACGGAAGAAACAGCAATTGATGCAGATGCAGAAGTTCATGATGTCGCCCCAAGGACGGCCGAGCAGATATTGAGTGATTACACTGGATTCTTGCATGAAGCAACTAACGAACTTGTGATTACTAACGAGTACAAAAGAGTATGGAATGAACTCAACGGCAACAGTACTCAGCAAGAAGAATGTAAACGATTAACAGGAATAAGAATTAACGAACTTAAAAAGGCGGCATAAATGGCAGATAGAGGAGTAAATAAGGTCATCATTATTGGTTATCTAGGTAATGACCCAATAGTTAGATATGCACCTACTGGTACTGCATTTGCTAGTTTTTCGGTTGCGACAAGTGAAATATGGAATGACCGAAATACTGGAGAACAAAGAGAACGTACTGATTGGCATAATATTTCCATACAAGGAAAGTTAGCGGAAATAGCCGGGCAATATCTAAGAAAAGGCAGTCAGGTTTATATCGAAGGAAAACTCCGAACTCGTAAATATCAAGGGAATGATGGGCAAGAAAAAAATATTACTGAAGTTTTTATAGGCATCAATGGAACAATGCAAATGCTAGGTAATAATAGCCAAGCAAGAAGCTTGGAACCACGACAGCAAATACAGAGGCCTGGTCAACACCAACAACAAGCATCACAACATATTGAGCCACCGATGGATTTTGACGATGATATTCCCTTTGCCCCTATAGGACTCACCTATCCTCGCCACTCTATTTACATAATTTAGCAAAGTACTCAGTGTAAAGTGCAATGAACCAAAATAAAAAAAGCCGACCTATGGCTAAGCCGGCAAGCGAACGAATAACACTAATGTAGAAGGACATCCTTTTAACTATAGACTATAGATTAGAAATAATGATGAATTATTTTAATCTTATACGTTAAAGAACGTCTTTTGACAGTGGATTAGTCACATGGATGTGAGTATGATTCCTGCTTTAAAATAAGGAGGGGTTATGTCTGATAAGAAAGAAGATTGTTTTTTCAGTGCAATGAGAACTGCTTTTTTAATTATACTAGGGTTGATTATTTTTTCTCTTGGGTATTCGTTTATTTATTTTTCAAAAATAAGCCTAGATAGCAAAATATCATCATTTTTTAGTTTTATTTCATCGTTTGGTATTTTATTCACTATTATTGTTTACCTTTGGCAAAAAGGTGACAATGAAAAACAAAAGATAAAAAAAATAGATGCAATAAAAGAAATTATTAGCAAAGAGTGTAAAGCAATACACTGGTTAGTTGTTCAAATCGAAAGAGGATTCCAATCAATAGAAAACGAAAACAAACAAATCATAGGAATGTGTTTAGATAAGAATGGCTACAATTATATTGATGTTACATATAGAATCGAAAATGAAAGATATATTATTAATATTTTAAATAATTACGATGATAGTATTTTTTCTGGTGATTTATTACCATCAGAAATGTCCATACCAAAGGTAGATTACGCTAGATTATCTGAAATGCTTTACACCGCAGCATCATTAGACCTTGATATATACAATAAAGTATACGAAACAACAATAATAATAAAAGAGGCCAACCATGTTTTAAATGGCCTTCTTAACTTTAATAATAAAAAATTATATGGTAACACTGATGAACTTATAAATTACTCAAAAGAGACCGTCGGTGACTTATTAAAAGAAACCAAAAACTTGTTCTTTTACTGTACAGGAAATGAGTTAAAAGACACGGATTGGAGCGTTAGGTAGTCATGCTAACAGGGTTCTTCTGTGCCTGTATCTAAGTCAATATACATACAGACTAATGCGAGAGCTGTAGTGAGGCTTTTAAGAGAGAATCAATAATTAAATCCATCTATAGCAAAATATGGAGACTATTATGAATACACACCTTTCTGTTGAGTGCTTACCAATATCTAAATACTGCGAATTGTTTGGTGAGAGCACTGATGCAATCAATAAACGAGTTCAAAGGCGCTTCTGGCAAGAGGGAGTGCATGTATTAAAAGTCGATGGTTCAAAAGAGCGTTGGATTGATATAAAGGAAGTCAACAAATGGGTCAGAAAAAACAAGCAGGATACCTACTACCAAGAGGCGTAACCATCCGTCAAAATAAAACCAAAAATACGTTGGTTATTACATTCACTTATAAAGGGGTTCTGTGTAGGGAACCTCTATCCAGACTAACCGTAGATAATAAAAATATTAAATACGCAGAAAGGTTACTTGCTGAAATTCAAAATAACATTGAAAAAGGTACATTTAATTACCACAAGTATTTTCCTAACTCTAAAAAATCAAATTTCTTCGGAGATAATAACCGTGAAAAAAGAGTTATTGATTATTTAGAAGAATATCTTGTGATTTGTGAAGCTAGAAATCTGTCACCATCGACTATCAAAGGCTATGAAAAATGCAAAAGCGCCTTGTCTGATTTGCATCAATTTCATGTTTCATCACTTACTCCTGCTATTCTTAAAAATTGGATACAGAAGCAAACGACAGTATTAAAAACCATCCGTAATCAACTCTCTTTCTTGCGTAGCTCGCTAGATGAAGCCATTACTGATGGGATTATATCAATTAACCCAGTCAGCCTTGTATCTGCATCAAGATACCAATCAAAAAATAACGGTGCTGAAAGTAACTATATTGTTGACCCATTATCACCACAAGAAGTATCCGCCCTACTCGCTGCAGCAAAACATGAGCAATGGAAAAACTTATTCCAGTTTGCCATTAATACTGGGTTAAGAAGCTCTGAATTATGTGCATTGAGATGGAGCGATATAGATTTCATAGAAAATACCGCACATGTACAATCCGCTAGCGTCGTCGGTGTTATTAAGAAAACCAAAACCAAAGCCGGCACCAGAAAGGTTGAGCTGAATAGTGAGGCTATGAACGCCCTGAACGAGCAAAAGCAATTCACATTTATGAAAGATGGTGTGATTTTTGAAGACCCGAAAACAAATAAAGCCTGGGCAGGCGCTGATGCGATTAGGAAGAAAGCATGGGTGCCAACGCTGAAAAAAGCGGGAATCAGGTATCGTAATCCTTACCAAACAAGACATACATTTGCCACGAGACATATTAGCCGAGGCGCTAACTTATTTTGGCTAGCAGGACAAATGGGGCATAAGGGGCCTGAAATGCTGTTTAGGCACTATGGGGGATATCTTAAGGAATATGATGGGAATGTTATGAATCATGCGAAGATGCTAGGGTAAGTTTAATTTTATTAAGACGGTAACTAACCCTATATCTAACTGTTTCTTTACTAATTACACAAAATCAAAATATAAAAAATATTCTATTGAATTTAAAAGAAAAAAAAGCTAATTTACTTTAAATATAATTATTAGAATTCCATCAATTCTTAAATATATTTTGTATGCTCATTTGATACTAATTTCACAGGAAGCATCAAACGGATGGTGAAAAATGATATTTAAAGTATTACCTGCTGGAAGTAGGTGCCCTACTCAGGAAGCGAACTGTGCATATTTAATTACCGATAATTGGGATGATTGGTTTGAATTTTCAACCATGTACACATTAGTATACATTGATTCATCTAGCTCAATAAGAAATATTGGCTCCACAAAAATAGGTCAATTAAATATGGAAAAAGGTCAAGATAGGCCTAAAATTCCTAAAGTTTTTAACCAGCTTGATGAACAATTTTTCTCTGTTGGTCAAGATGATAGTTTTTATGAGGCATTAAATGATTTAGGAGAAGGCATTCGAAGTGAAATATTATCCTCATTAAATGATATCGCTTTAAATGAGGATATATACAAACAAGCTATAAAAGAGCGAGTTACAAACATATCTCTTCTAAGGTTCGTCTCTATTACATCAGTCACTGGACAATTCCGTAGGCTTGCTAGGGGCGATGCCCGTCTTTCAAGATACTCTTTTACGTATAATTCACCAATAATGAAACATACGAAGTCCGAGCGTATTAGCTTAAGCTTTGATGTAATCCCTGAAAGCAATCCTCCTACAAATATTCATGTTTTAATTGGTCGCAATGGTGTTGGAAAAACGCACTTAATAGACAATATGATTAATTCTTTGATTGATGAAAAATCAACTCCAGCTAAAGTCGGTGAATTTATACCTGATGAAGGGCAGGACTATGGCTCACTTTTTTCTAATGTAGTATCAGTAACCTTTAGCGCCTTTGATGAGACAGAACCATTAGCAGAAAGAAAAGATAAGTCTAAAGGTATTCAGTTTTCCTATGTGGGACTAAAAAGAATAAAAACAAGCAGTGATACAAGAAGCTTGTCGCCTAAAAGTCCAACAATATTAAGGAATGAATTTGTTAGAAGTCTATATTTTTGCATCGCCAGTGGAAAAATTGAGCGATGGAAAAGAGCGGTAAGAAAACTTGAATCAGACCCTGTATTTTCTGATATAAATATAACCGCAATATTAACAAAAAAAGATGAGGATGAAGATGAGTTTAAGCTTATTGCTGGAAGGCTATTCACAAATTTGAGCTCTGGCCATAAGATTGTACTATTGACAATAACAAGATTAGTAGAAACAATCGAAGAAAAAAGTTTGGTTTTTTTAGATGAACCAGAAGCACATCTTCACCCTCCACTATTGTCTGCGTTTATTCGTTCCCTTTCCGACTTATTAATTAATAGAAATGCGGTTTCAATTATAGCTACTCATTCACCCGTCGTTCTTCAAGAAGTTCCCAAAAGTTGTACATGGAAATTATGGAGAAGTGGTCATTTATCTAAAGTAGAAAGGCTTGAAATCGAATCATTTGGTGAAAATGTTGGAGTATTAACTAGGGAAGTTTTTGGATTAGAAAATACTGACTCTGGATTTCACAATTTGCTAAATGATGCTATGAATAATTATGAAGATTACGAATCAGCGATGAATAGTTTCAAAGAGCAACTAGGAGTAGAAGCTAAAGGTATTTTAAGAGCTTTATTTATAATTAAGAATAATTCAATATGAAAAAACTAATTAAACCAAACGATAATGTACTTGATGTATTTAATACATGTATTTCTCGTATTCGGGATCAAGATTTAAAAAATAAACTTACTGCAATATCCCAAGAAATTGAACTTTCGTCTATTGAATTTGATACAAAAGCCACTACCACACAATTGCATACGATTTCTCCTCATTACCACATCGCCAATTCTGTTAATGTAGATGAAATGAAAGCTATCTATACAAATAGAATGGCTAAAAAATTAGCACCGGGCCGAGTTTATTATGATAGGATAATGTCTCTTCCTGAACATGGTCGATGTCCTCTTTGTGCTCAAAGAGTTGTATCAACATTAGATCATTACCTGCCAAAAGCTCATTTTCCATCTCTAGTAGTAACGCCCTTTAATCTAATTCCAGCATGTCAAGACTGTAACAAAACGAAAAATCAGGATATTCCTAATAATTCTGAAGAGGAAACTTTACATCCATATTACGATGATGTTGAAAATATTAGCTGGATTAAAGCTAGACTCAGCGAATCTATTCCTGTTGCCGTAGAATTTTACGTAGATCCCCCAGCAAATACTGATCCTATATTGATTAAGCGAATGCAGTTTCATTTTAAATCTTTTAACTTGGCAGCACTATACGCATCACATGCAGCCGAAGAGCTTGCAAGCATAGAATATACAGCTAAATATATCTATAATAACGGTGGTGGAATCGAATTAAAAAAATACTTGACTGAAACCGCTAATGGGAAACTAGCAGCAAACTTAAATTCTTGGCAGTCTGCATTATTCACATGTCTTTCAGCGAGTCATTGGTATTGCGAGGTTAGGTTTGGATTATAAAAATACTTAATTAAGTCAAAATGGAGAGATAAAATTATATTACGATTTTTTTATTCAAATAATGTAATACTAGTCGATACACCGACACCAATATGCACATCTAATGCACATGATTGAACCATATTCAAAATATCCTTTCATAATCAATAAATTGAAAAAGGCCGGATGCGGA
>NZ_JAMPNQ010000001.1:0-36548 GCF_028479445.1 Providencia sp. PROV210 | reverse complement strand
TTCAACTCCCGCCAGCCTATTAAGAAACTTGAAAAATAGCTTGAAGGAACTCTGTTAAATATATCAGAGCCAATCATCATTAGACTTCAAATTATATAAAACTACTATTCACAGTTACTAATCGAATAATATTTATCAAAAATAACAATATATTTTCGACTTCTCTTACTCAGTTGAGGGTGCCGATACTCTTGTTGTGGCAGCAAATAGAACATTAAAGGAACTTCATCTTCATCATCAACTTGGCAGTTATTATGAATAACGACTCTAAAATAAGTGTTACCCGTATTTTTTAGCACACCTTCGCTAGCTCTTACATCATATTTAAAATCAATATTCTTCGGCCTAACCACAAAGTAGGTTTCTAAACTCATGGTTGGATAAAACAACGTCTGTTGTTTCTTAGAATCATCACTTTGCATTTCCAGTGGTGTTTCGCTAATAATAATTTTGTAATAGCGCTCTTGATTATCACTTTTTCCACGATAAAAAATTTTGAAGAACTCCCTCTCTCCCGGTAATAAAATTTTTTTTAATGGTGTAAAAATGATTTCACCTTCCGTAATAGGCTCACCGTTTTCTTTGCTTCCTGGTCTATCAATTTTATAAGCACTAAAGTTATATAGGTTTGTTTTTTTAGTATCGTTAATATAAGACTTTGAAAAAAATGTTTTATCCGCCTCCATTGAAGATATATCGGCATCAACATAGAGCGCATAAGCCTTACCATAAAAGAAAAACATCACTAAAAACAGTGAGATTTTAAGCAAAAAATATAATTTTCCATCTCTCATTTCATTATGCACTCTTATAAAAACATATATATCTATTGTATATCCGGACCAGTCCAAATTGCTTTTACAACAACAGATCCACTAGCAGATACCGTACCTAACCAATCAATACCATCAAGAGTAAACAACGAAGTTGAATCATTCATTGGAAAACGTAAATCGAGATTTGTTCGGTAAAAACGCCCTGAATCCTGATTAGGCCTATCCCAAGGAGTCTCTTCCCATAATGCGTTTTTTAACGATATTTCATTACTATCACAACTTGCTCGATAGGTGGCTTCTGTACCATTTCCATTTTTAAAAACCAGATAAGCAGAAAAAGGGACTTTAAGTTTGTCATCATCAGAAGAGAATAAACAATAGCTTTGCCCTTTTATATTCACATTAGGTCCTTCTACCTTGGCTGTAATCGAATCCGCTTGTCGAGGCCCACTAGTTGTCACAATATAATTAAATTCGATTGGCGGTTCACTGCTTCCCACTTTCCCGGTTTTAGATTGAATTGGATTAAAATCCGCAGGAATTATACTAATTCCATAATCTCTCGGTTTTATTACCAGATAATTTGATGGCGTAAACTCATAAAATCCCGATTGAGGGAGTGGTGATTGAAATGCAAAAGTATACACACTATCTGCAAGAGTCACAGTTGAGTTTGGAGAAGCATCTACAATCGATTTCAAATAGGTACTTGATAGAAAAACCTCAATATCCGGTGATCCATTATTAAATATTTCTGACATATTTGTGGTTGATGACCAGTTAGTCCAGCGAGTGCTATTACTTCCTTTGTATTGAATTAATGCGGCTCTAGGAGACGCTGTCAAACCTAATTTTTGATGGTCAATATACATTCTAACCGTGAACGAGCCACTAATAGATGTCCCTTTCGTTTCTAGCTCTACTAATTTGCATATGACACCAGATACATTCCCTACAATGCCTATTGAGCAAAAATTAGAACCTAAACCAACCGTAGGATTACCATTACTATCAACAAAAACCTCCTGAAGCGCCCCTGTCCCTTTTAAGATAATATTTCCTTTCTTATTCGTTGGAATAAAATGTTGCTGAGTAGAAGTTCGACCTCCGCTTGTCATACATGTTGAAGAACTAAGATCGTAATCATCTCGACTAGTGCAGGTTCTTAAGTCAAATGTGTACTCTGTCCCTGGCGGTAGCTCTGCAAGCCAACGATAAAATGATTCAGAAAAAATAGGTCTTGAGTAACCAGACTCACCCGGAGTTCCCGTTTGCTGAATTTTATAAGCCCCATTATCACGTAATTGTTGTGCGGGCCAATAAGAAGTTGCTGGGCAATTTCGATTATTTGTCATACAGCGGTTACCCAGGAAAGGCTGATTGACTGGTGAATTCTCTAGCCAAATATCACCAATATTATAAGTTGAGCTAAAAGGCGATCCTGTATACCCCATATAGCCCAAACTTAACTGACTATTTCTCTGATATTTTGTAAAAATATTTGAGCCAGAAAAACGAGGGTCAACCCTATTAGCAACGATAAAAAATTCATTATCAATTTGATTTTCGACAATAACATATTCCTGCAATGCAGATGTCGCCGAAAATGAATTAGGTGTTAAAGTAGCGAATGAAAAAAATAATGCTAATACCAATAGTAATCGCATATTATATTAACCTTAAAATATTTATTTAGCGTTTCGCGAATGCTTCTTGAGGATCACAGGTAACATCACCTAACCATAATGCTCCACGAGCACCTTCTAAATTTAAATCAGCTTCACAGATCGTTTTTTCATCTTCCTGTAAAAGCGAAATAACGGGATAACGCACATCTACATCCATTGAAAACTCACCATTATGATCCGTTTTAGTTCGACCAATATGGTTACGTATTGAAGCGTATTTAATAAACTCACCTGCTGGTGATTTAAGGCGACCAAATACAGTCACCAACTGTCTCACTTCAGGTTGATAAATAGCTATATTACCGGGGTATAACGTCACTGACTTACTTCGCCCAGATACAATGTCAAAACTATCTTTTGATTTACCATCATTCATTAATTGAATGTCGTAATCAGAGTATGGCGACAATGGAATAAACGTATTTTTTCCACTAATTGGATAATTTTGTCCATTAACTTGGGCCACCATACTGCCATCCCCTTGAATACTAGAATTGATAATAACCCCTGCTTTACCTTGTTGACCACTTGGTGTTATTTTTCCTCCACCATAAGCAACAGAACCTCGCGACGTCAAATTCCCATTTATTCGATCGCTGTCTGGTCGGTTTATCGTGACAGTACCTGAATTATATTTCATGTCATAGGATGCATAAGCTAATGTAGAAATATCAGACTCTCCGTTATTTTTATCACGAACTAATTTAGAAACAGATACTCCTGCATTCGTTATTACTGAATCTTCAAAACTCTTATTTGCATAAATATTAGCTTTTATATTCCCATTTGTTGATGAAATGCCGGTGCTTATCCATGTAGTTAATGGCAATGAGAAATCAAGATTAATATATTTTTCATTAGTACTATTTTGATTATCGTAATGATAGCGTTGAACCCCCGTTCTTAACCCTATGGTTCCATAACTACCTGAAAATAAAGTATTTGAATATTCATAATTTATCGAGTCACTCCCTACACGGCTATCCCTTGTGTTACTGATAGTAAAGCTACCTGTTCTATCAATAATTTTATCGAAATTAAATGTGCCCCCATAAGAATAACTATCAGCATCATAAAGTGGTAAATCACCTTTTATTATCGTTTTTTCTTTTGATGCCCAAATTGAACCATAGCCTTCTGGTATATTGACTGAAATAGTGCCAATATTTCGATGACTTCCATGATTTTCAATCATTCCTTGCCAAGATACAGAAACATATTCATTTACGGATAAATTAACACTTGTTTCATTCACCAAATACTTATCAAAACCATAGTTAGACATGGTTAAATTAAGTCCAGATAATACTGGAAATCCTTTTGCCAAAGAGCCACCTAATAAATAGCTTTTACTCGGTGTTTGGCTATGTGAATCCTCACCTCTAACATAATTTTTTTTATCAAAATCAACATACCCCCCGTAAATTTCCCAATTTATTTTATCGGAACCGGCTGTCATAGCGCCAAAAGACTTATTAATTGTTTGATT
This sequence comes from Providencia sp. PROV210, assembly GCF_028479445.1. Lineage (NCBI taxonomy): Bacteria > Pseudomonadati > Pseudomonadota > Gammaproteobacteria > Enterobacterales > Morganellaceae > Providencia > Providencia sp. PROV210. The sequence continues at coordinate 32,595 of NZ_JAMPNQ010000001.1, read as the reverse complement.
TTGTGTTGTAACAATTTTTCCATCAACAACAGTTTCAATCGTGACATCATAAATACCAAAAGGCAGTACGCTAGTATCAACTTCATAATTTCCCATAGGAAAATTTTGAATGTTTAATAACTTACCTTGGCGATAAATACGAACCTCTCCGGGACTATTTAAAAATGCATAAATAGGTGTCAGAGAATATTGTTTATTAACGACAACACTAGATGAGTTATTGCCAATAGAGGCTGCATAAATTTTACTGCTACTAAGGGTAGTTAAACTGGCGATTGACTGTAAATTCCACGTGCTCATTAACCCTATCGCAAAACGAAAACCATTAAAATCACGTTCATACATTGCACGGTAAAGATCAACACTGGAATTTGATTTCCCAATACTGTATGCCGATGCATTAATATTTAAATGATGCTCAGCAATAGCGAAAAGTGTATCCAAGTTGAAATAGCTACTGGATGAATTATTACTATTCTTAACTTGGCTTTGAAACACACCTAAATCATAATTTGTAACAGCAGAAATAGCATTAACCGAAGAGTCACCTAAGGCAAATTGCCTCATGCGCTTTTTCGGTGAAAAGGCTTTTTTATCTACATCTAAGGATAAATTAAATGATGATATATTTAATTTTAACGTGGCATTATTATCGATCACAATACCATTATTTTCGTTAAAAAATGTATCCTGCTGCTGTTCTATTTTTTCAATTAATACCTTATTTAATTGAGGGCCTTTATTACCATCAACAAGATGTATATTTGCAAGCTTAATTTTTCCTTGTTCGATAATAATAATGGCATCAGCAATTTTATTTTCACTTTGACTTTGTTGTGATTCATTGTCTAGTCGTAAGAATACAGGTATAGACATCCCCTCTTCTAATGCCACTACAAAAGCAGGAGGGATAACATATCCTCCAATTTTAATACTTTTTAATTCGTTAGCATTAATGGCATTCGAAAAAATAACACTCATTATTGATAGTGCAATAACATTCTTACGCATATTTAAAGTCCAGTCTTAATTATTTGACAACAATGAACTCCCCTTGATGCCATATACCAACGCTTGATTTTTTATTATTAAGGTCGACGAGCCTTAGTGTTACAGCTAAATTAGGCATAAGGTAATAACGCTCACGACAAATACCATCAATACCCTCTTTTTGTTTTTCGATTAAACAAGGTCCAGACGCTACTACACGGAAAGAGCTATTCCCCAAATTTGAAACAATAGAATTACTGTATTTATACTTGAACTTTTCTATTCTAGGTGCCACGACTAAAATAGTGCTAATCGTCGCAGATGTTGTAGCGGATGCAGATTTAGAACTTTGAGTAATTCCACTCTCACCAATAGGATCATCTTTCCAATTTAGTCGATAATATCGTTCATTATCATCCTTTGGACCTTGATAGATAATTTTAAAAACATCCTTAGCATTGCCTGGCAAAATTAAATTTGCTGGAGTAGATAATATTTCATTAGGATTATTAACTGAAATAATCTTTCCCCCCTCTAAAGGGGAATCAATTTTCTCAATACTAAGATTTACCAACCTTGCAGTATTAACCGTATTTTCAATTTCTTTTGCTAATGTCTCTTCATTTGACGATATAATCTCAGTAATATTACCAACATTGACTGCCAAGCTAGTTTTAATTGGTAATAAAAAAAATGAAATGGCAATAAATATTATTTTTTTCATAGTCATATAGTTCATAAATAGAATGACGATAAAGATATCATGTCCTTATATTATCTTTATCGTGAGATAAATATGTTACTTAGAAATCACAAAGGACTTATGGAACAACAGGAGCAAAAGTACCATCCCAAGTTGCAGTAAATTGTACTTTCACATCTCCGTCCCAAACACCATCTGTTAAGGAGTTAAAGTCAGTAGGAGAGCCTGCAGATTCGGCACTTGCAATATTAAAGGTAAACTCACCACGATCTGTTGCGCGGTCTGCACCGTTATATACACCATCAGCAGCTAAATTATCCAAACCTGAAGTTAGACCTTTTGAAGTATCAATTAATACAGTATCAGTCGCATTGTTTAGATTTTCGCCATTCCATTTAACGCCAACGGTTAATTTAGAATCATCTGTTGTTCTTGCTAATGTATTTGCAACAATTTTAGATGCTAATTTAAAATCAGTTGCACCAGCTAGCCCTTGAATAGCAATATCAAATGCACCATTTTGTTGATTAAAACTTTTTTGGCCTTCTGCATAATTAAAAGTAAGGCTTTTTAATGGCGTAACAACTAGCATGCTCGTAGTATCTTTAATTGCTGTCGCTTGCCATGTTGCAGTAGCTTGCGCGGTACGTGTCTCTGCATTGGCAATTGAAGTAAAAGAAGCAGCAATGATCGTAGACAACAACACCGAAGTCATTTTTTTATTTAACATATTATTCTCTCTATTAACATTCACTATACAAAAATAATTACATAATATAAAAAACACTTTTAGTTGTGTTTTTTATAAAAGATAATCACCATTAATAACTCTTAAAGCATAAGTTATTTGGCTTTTGTCTCTTTAATAAAATGATATTTAAATATAAATTAGATTATTTCTTAGCAAGGCTATCTATCAAATACTTACTTAACGAGTAATTATTTATCAACTCGTCCTTGTTTATTGATTTTTTTTCAATTTCAATTTCAGTTTCAATGACCTGAATTAGCTCCCCCCATGATTTATCTAAAAAAACAATAATTGGCTTAACTGTTCTAAAGTTAAAGATGTTCTTCCAGTTTCATATCGAGATATTTGTTGCTGGCTGACATGCATTAATTTAGCTAATTGCTTACCAGTCATGTTTTTTTCTTTTCTTGCTTTCCGTAAGAATTTACCTGCATAAAAACTGATTGAGTTATATCCCATAAGCATATTTCCAATAATGGCTTAAATTTTCATTTCTTATTTACATGTCGTGATGTGTAGTAATGATATAGGGAGATAATAATAAGATTAAAATGTTTTTACCATTCAAAATGAGTACTTTGATAGATTTAAACTATTGATGATGAATTTTTAGTCGCTGGAATTTATTTCAGTCCGTAGAAATACGCAAGAGGAATAATCAATCTATTTGCAACCAGATGATAAATAAGTATATTTAAAAAATAATACCTTACTTTGTATATTTTAAATATTTTTTTAAAAAAATTTACTTTTCCCATGTTTATATTAAAAAACACACTTAACATCATTTATATTTTCAATTTGTTACACTTTCAAATATTTTGAATTATTTAAAATAAATTTTACTCATAATGTGTGTAATTAGTTTTTTATCTAATAATATACAATTGGGTAGTATTTAGTTTCATATCTTTAAGTTTAATTAGAATATTTAAAATACTAAGGCTTTTATTGAAGATGTTTAATTTTATTACCAAGGAGATTATAGAAAATATTATTACGTTGTGTAACTATTTCGTTATTCTATTAATAGATTGTTTAAGTAAATTGGCGAATACACAATAAAAATTAGCTAATTCGACTGATTGGTATTAAAGCTGGTGTCAAAATATCCAATTGAGCCTTGTTGAAGTGAGTGAATTTTAAACAATTAGGTCATGCTAAAAATTGAAATATGCTTTTGGAGGACTAGGTTGTGCAAGAAAGAATACGAATCAGGGGTATGTTTAAGCATGTGGATTAGCTAGATACTGTCATTGTTTTAGATCAATATAAATTAAACAGCACCCCAGAATAAGTTCTAAATTCAGAGGTGCTAATAAAAATTTAATCGCTATGCTGATACGTTATTAATGATAAAGCATCTCGTGTACGATATCTTTTTCGTTCATCGAATATGGATAATATGTCGGCCAGTTATCCAGTTGGACCAATAAAGCTTCATGTGATTCATTTCCCATATAAAGATGGAAGTGTGCAGCTTTTTCAGGGGAAATAATATGGTCACTGAACTGAATAAACTTGGGAGCATGGCTATTTTTATCTTTACACTCAAATAAATAACGCACCCCTTTTTTACCTGATGTATAAGTTAGAATCCGATAGCCTGAATAGGTATATTCACATTGTTCTACCTTATCTCCTCGGTGGAATTCAATGATATTATTTTCAATACCAATCATATCCACATCCGTTTTATATCCCTTAGTATAATAAGTACGATACTCTTCTACTGTCTTATCCTTATTTTTTTCAGCTTTCGCCTGCATTACTGGATCCAAAGTACCATTGGTGAGATAAGGTTCAACAGATTGCCAAACCCCATCCCAATCACTTAGTTTTCGGTCCTTAACATCCTTATCCTCAAAAATTCCGCTCGCAGCTTTACGTTGTGCTTCCGTTTGCTGCTTATCGTGATGATGTCCATGTGCAATTGCAGTGCCACTAAATAAACTAGTTAGTAACAGCAGTCGGAGAATATTTTTTGTAGTCATATATTCTCCTGTAATGATTTAATACACGGATTCGCTTTGCAAATCATGTCAGTACCAACATGATAGTGACAAATTTTACAACTCTGATCGCTCCATTGCATATATAGCTGCGAACTTAATACCAGCATTAGTTTTCCTCTCTTTTTTGCACAAAATGACCGAAGCGCTTATTAAAACGGGAAACATTGCCTTCCTGGATATTGATCCTCTGCTTTCCGGTATAGAACGGATGAGAGTGTGAAGACACATCAAGAGTGACATACGGGTAAGTTTGTCCTTCAAATTCAATAACTCTTTCTGTTTTTATTGTTGATCCAACTTTAAAATAAGCATCAACAGTAGTGTCATGGAAAATTACTGTTCGGTAATGTGGGTGAATATCAGATTTCATGATTATCTCCTGCTTAGATTGCTGTTACGTTATAACATAACAATAGTCTTTTTTAGCATGATTGACCACTCTTTTTTTAATCTTGTTTTATATTGGAAAATAAGCCGAAAGGCTTACGATAATAACTATATATACGAACCTAGATCTCAAATTCCATACTCATTAATCTATTTTGTCATTATCAACCAACGTTAAGATGTCTCTCTATATTAAAGCTTATGCATCAGAATTTATGGGGTAAGTCCACGAAGCGAGGCTTATAATGCAATTTTATGTCATTAGTAGATGAACTCATGGATTAAATACGGCTTGAGTATAGAGATGCCGCTAATCCATATATGAATAAGGTTGACTACTTTGCAGTTAGCCTATAACTATCTTCGATCAATGCTTTAAGCTCATTATCAGGGAAACCTTTCCCCAACTTTATAGTTACCCAATGCTCTTTATTCATATGGTATGCAGGATAAACATGTTCTTTTAATCGTAATGATCCTACTAACTCAGGCGGAACCTTGAGATCAATAATATCAACGATATCATCACTATCGCTCCCATTTAATTTTTTAGAAGGGATATCCATGATAATAGCAAACCACTTTGAATTATTTTTATGTCTGAAAACAATGTAGTTCGGATATTTAGCCCACGGATATTCAGCACTGGAGCCATAGTTACTCTGAATATAGTCTACAAGCTCATTTCTCTTCATTTCACTAATCTCATCAATTATTGTCAGTAATATTAGATTAAATGCAACATTAGGATTAGACAAGTGAACGCACATTGCGGAATAACCATAATTCACCGATAAACCCGACCGTAAGCTACAAAAATATCTCCGATAGTGAAATTCTTTGTGTTTAGCGTTAACTCAAGAGTGGCTAATAGCTCTTATGTAAATAAAATCGATATCTTTTGAATTCTTTAGTCGCTAGAAACGAAAAAACCCCGCCGATTGGCAGGGTTTTGAAATTTTGAGCATTATATTAAGCAGCTTGCATCGCCGACTTACAAAAAATACATTTAGCACCGGAAGGGTTACTTTTTGTTGCTTCAAAATGGTAGCGTCTATATTGTGACCCTTTACAACAAGGGCACCTCATAAAGATATCGCCCTTAAAGTGCCACCACGTTTGCGGCTGCTGGACCTTTTGCACCACTTTCTACCGAAAAGCTGACTTTTTGCCCTTCATGGAGCGTTTTGAAATCATCACTTTGGATTGCAGAAAAGTGAACAAACACATCTTTGCTTCCATCTGCAGGAGTAATAAAGCCGAAACCTTTATCATCGTTAAACCATTTTACTAAACCAGTCATTGTATTAGACATATTGAATTCCTTTAAATTTTAATTGTTGCCACACGGCATATAGGTTTGATGTTTCTTGATACTTATGGAACTAATTAGGAGGAATTCACTACGAATGGATATCTATGGGATAACGCTAAACGGGGAACTTTTCAAAACTTGCTTTCATAAATAGGTCTGTACTTCCAAACCGATGAGCATATTTACTCATATATCCTTACGCATAGCAATGTTTTTTTCATAAATATGATAATTATTTTAAAACTGAGATTCTAATCCTATGCCACAATTTCATGTTGTTTGCCCTGAAACCGCATACAAATCTTTGTGATAGCCACTCCATAAAATGATGTTATTTATTGAATGTTAAGTATTTTCAACAATATACTTTTTTGTTCCAAAAATGACGAATTATCAAATAACTGGAAGGAAATAATCATGAAATTATCTCTGCTAGGATGTTTGTTTGCTGCTTCATTTTCTTTACAAGCCTATGCTGCAACTGAGTTGCCAATCCGCCTTGTGATCCATGGAGGAGCAGGAACAATAACCAAAAATACCATTACGCCTCAGCAAGAAAAAGAGTATCAAGAAAAGCTCACCGAAGCTTTAGAGGCAGGTTATGCAGTATTAAATAAAGGTGGAACCAGCCTTGATGCAGTCCAAGCATCAATCAATGTTATGGAGGACTCCCCTTTATTTAATGCCGGTAAGGGTGCGGTATTCACCCATGATGGACGCAATGAAATGGATGCTTCCATCATGGATGGTAGCAACCGTAAAGCTGGTGCTGTTGCAGGTGTCACAAATATCAAAAATCCAATTAATGCGGCATATGCCGTCATGACAAAAAGCCCTCATGTGATGATGGTATCCAAGGGCGCCGAACAATTTGCGGCGGAACAAGGTATTGAAATTGTTGACCCATCCTATTTTCGAACTGATTTTCGTTGGGAACAACTCCAAAAAGCAAAAGCTAAAGAACAAGTTGTACTCGACCATGATGGAAAAAATGCCGCCCTTTTTGTTGACCCGATGATGTATGACTACAAATATGGCACAGTAGGCGCGGTAGCCCTCGATAAAAATGGCAACATCGCAGCAGGAACATCAACGGGTGGTATGACCAATAAACGCTTTGGTCGAGTGGGCGACTCTCCAATTATTGGGGCGGGTAACTATGCTGATAATAATAGCGTAGCAGTCTCTGCGACAGGATCTGGGGAAATGTTTATTCGTACAGCAACAGCTCACAATATCGCTGCTCAAGTTAAATATAACAAAACCCCCATTTCTGAAGCGGCACGTAACGCACTTGATGAAGTTAAGGAATTGAATGGTAGTGGTGGTGTCATTGTGCTTGATAAATCAGGGAATTATGCCATGGAGTTTAACTCTGAAGGTATGTACCGAGGCACTATTGGCAATGATGGGGTTCCCCATGTCTCTATTTACAAAGACTAATTAATCAGCCAACATTATTTATGATGGGTGGAAATATTCTGCCCATTTAATCTCATCCCAAAGCATATATATCTATCATACGTTGGTATTCGAGTTTCATTCCTCCTCTCTTTAATGTAGTTCTCTTGTTGATTGATTGTGAAAATTACTTGATATTGACAACATTTTTAAAGATAATAATTATCAATATCATTTTCATTATCAGTACAATTGCCGTGGTGAATAATATGACCAAGCCACTTTCTGAGACAATCACAGAAACAATACAACCGACAAAAGTCATCGATGTGATGATTAAAACAGACCTAATAGAAAGCCAGCAATTATTAGGGGCTTCAGGTAAAGTTGCCATTCAACATCGTGGTGAAATTTATCAATTACGTCAAACACGTACAGGCAAACTGATCCTAACAAAATAGTATTTAGTATCAATAAAAATCTATCTCGCAAGCCACCTAAGACTTATCAATCTAGGCAGCCAGCTTAACTTCATATATCAGGACACAGTTTTTATGGTGTTTTCAATGGATTTTGCTGCTGCAACTCTGGGTAACTTTCGGGCTAAAATTCAAGCCTCATCCGCAATTAAAGGGATTGAAACTCTTTCACTCCCTACCTGCAATCCACGACTTTTCTCGCCGCAACATTCCGACAAATACGCCATAACGGCCTGCTCATGAACTTAATTCCACCAATGCATTTCACAAAGCTTTAGGAGTATAACCTTTATGTCACAAGTGTTACGCATGTCTGTGCTGGCGAGCGCAATGTTACCGATTATGGCTGGAGCGCAAACTGAAAAAACTGAACCTAGCAATCGCCATGATGTGATGACCGTTTATGCAACAGGAACAGAACGCGATAGCTTCAATGCACCAATGATGGTTACCGTCATTAAAAATGACTCTCCAGAAACAAAAACCGCCAGTACTGCAAATGATATTTTGCGCAAAGTACCCGGTATTGCTATCACGGGAACTAGCCGTACCAATGGTCAAGACATCAATATGCGCGGTTTTGACCGCCGCGGAATTTTAACGCTAGTGGACGGAGTTCGCCAAGGTACGGATACAGGACATATCAACGGAACATTCCTTGATCCGGCTCTAATTAAACAAGTTGAAATCATTCGCGGACCATCAGCCTTACTCTACGGCAGCGGTGCTATGGGAGGGGTTATCGCATGGGAAACCGTTGATGCTAAAGACTTGTTAGACGAAGGAAAAAACAGTGGATTCAGAGTATTTAGCCAAGCGGCTACAGGGGATCACAGCTTTGGCTTTGGAGGCTCAGCTTTTGGGAAAAGCGATGACCTTGATGGTGTATTCAGTTTTGTAACCAAAGAAGTTGGTGATATTCGTCAAGGCAATGGCGATAAAATGGATAACAAAGAAACTATCGCTAACATGCTGGGTAAAGGAACATGGCAACTGGATGATTCACAAAAACTTTCAGGGCAAATCCGTTACTACAATAATGACGCCTATGAGCCAAAAGATCCTCAACAAGCTAACGTCAGTAATAGCAATTTAAAAGTGAATAGAACCACCCGCCAGCGGGATCTTCAAGCCACTTACCAGCTCAATCCAAGTGATAACAATTGGTTGAATTTTAAAGCAACACCTTATTACTCTGATGTTAATATTACGTCAAAAGGAAAAGATTCAAGCTACGAAGGTCGTACTCAAAAAACTTATGGGCTAAAATTGGATAACCGTTCTGAAATCTATGAACTTCCTCTCGCCGCACACAATTTTACCTATGGTACTGAAGCTTATCGTCAGAAACAAAATCCGTATGCAACAACCACCCAATTCCCTGAGGCCGATATCACATTTGCTTCAGGGTTTATTCAAGATGAAATTACCTTAAAAGATTTACCAGTTTCCTTTATTTTAGGAACACGCTACGACAATTACAAATCTTCAGCAAAAGGTAATAAAGACGTTAAAGAAGACCAATGGTCATCAAAAGCAGCTGTCAGCATTACACCAACAGACTGGTCAATGCTATTTGCGTCTTATTCAGAAGCATTTCGTGCACCAACTATGATGGAAATGTATAACGATTCCGTGCATTTCCAAGCTGGCCCTATTGTCAATCGCTGGCGTCCCAACCCTAATCTGAAACCCGAATCAACTAAAACCGCTGAATACGGTTTTGGCTTACGCTTTGATGATTTATTAATGGCTCATGATAATTTACGTTTTAAAGCCAGTTATTTCGACACTAAAGCCAAAGACTATATCAATACTTACGTTCATCCAGACCGTGTAAATTGGGATAATAACTACACTACCTCGATCAATACCAAACGCGCCAAAATTTGGGGATGGGATGCCTCAATGGATTACACCACGGATTACTTCGTTTGGAACCTCGCATACAACCATACCGAGGGAAAAAATGAATATAACGGAGAATCCATTACCTCAATAAAACCTGATTCTGTCACCAGTAATCTATCTGTTCCTGTTGCAGATAGCGGTTTTTCCGTTGGTTGGTTAGGCGAATTCACCAATCATACTGACTTCAATAAAGCGACCAAAATTGAACAACAAGCCGGCTACGCCGTTCATGACTTTTATGTCAGTTATCAAGGTAATGGACAGCTTAAAGGCTTAGATACCAGCGTCGTTTTAGGTAACGCATTTGACAAAGAGTATTACTCCTCTCAGGGGATACCCCAAGATGGGCGTAATGCTAAGCTACTTGTCAGCTTCCAATGGTAATTCACACACACAAAGGAGATACTTGTGAATTCAACAATTTTTGAACATTATCAACAAGCTAAGAAAGATAATAAAGCCAAATATGCGAGGGATCTTGCCGCTTACCTGAATATATCTGAAGGTGAGCTTCTACACGCTCGAGTTGGACATGATAAAGCTCAGCGCTTAAATGTCGATGCACCAACCTTACTTACTGCATTGGAAGCTGTTGGTCCAGTCAAAGCCATTACTCGTAATGAATATGTGGTTCACGAACAAGTAGGACGCTATGAAAATGCAAGATTTAGTCCTCATGGTGGTTTAATTCTTAATCCACGCGCGCTAGATTTACGCATGTTTTTTTCTCATTGGGATAGCATTTTTACACTCACCGAAGAGGCTAAAAATGGTGAGCGCCATAGCATTCAATTCTTTGATAAACACGGTGATGCGCTACATAAAGTATATACCACCGATGAAACTGATCTCGCTGCATGGAATGCACTTATTCAGCAATATATAACGGCTGAAAATCCAACCCTGTCTATTGAAAAAGCACAGCCTTATAACGCACAGCCAATCAGCGATGAGCTAAAGCAGCAACTAGAGCAAGAATGGCGCAATATGACGGATGTGCATCAGTTCTTTATTCTATTGAAAAAGAACAATTTAAGCCGTCAGCAAGTTTTTAGCGCCGTCAGTGATGATCTGGCTTGGAAAGTTCCCAATGATTCATTTAATCAGCTCGTAAATACTGCATTCGCAGATCAAAACGAAATCATGATTTTCGTGGGTAATCGTGGATGTGTGCAGATTTTTACTGGAAAAATTAAACGCTTAATGCCTTATCAATCTGAAGGTTCAGATATCAAATGGTTGAATATTTTCAATCCAGATTTCACCTTACATATGATTGAAAATGGTGTTGCTGAATGCTGGGTCACGCGTAAACCAACAGAAGATGGCTTTGTGACTAGCCTTGAAGTGTTTGATGAGCAAGGAAATCAAATTGCACAAATGTACGGACAACGTACTGAAGGTACCCCAGAGCAAGAACACTGGCGTCAACAAGTAATGTCGCTACCAAGAATCTAATCATCAGGTAATTGATCATGAAACAATGGCTTCTAATTTTGGGGGCGCTTATGGCGTCACTGACCGCTCAGGCCGCAGAACGTATTATCACCCTCGGCGGTGATGTTACTGAGATTGTATATAAACTTGGCGCACAGGATTCGCTTGTGGGTCGTGATAGTACCAGTTTACATCCTGTTCAAGCAACGCAACTTCCCGATGTTGGGTATATGCGTACCTTGAATGCTGAAGGGGTACTTTCTCTACGTCCAACATTGCTGTTGGCGAGTGAACTTTCTCAGCCATCAATTGCACTATCTCAGATTGAAAAAAGTGGTGTAAAAGTAGTGAAGATCACGGGGAAACCAGCATTAGAAGCCATTCCAGTAAAAATCATGACAATTGCAGATGCAGTAGAGAAATCAGGGCAAGGTCAACAACTGGTGGAGCAATTTAATCGCTCAGTTGCTGAAATTTCAACGACACCGATTAACAAAAAAGTCGTCTTTATTATGAGTCATGGTGGTGTACAACCAATGGCTGCAGGACAAAATACCGCTGCTGATAGCATGATAAAAGCGGTTGGCGCCCAAAATGCGATGGACAACTTCACTAGCTACCGCCCGCTTTCTCAAGAAGGATTGATTTCCTCTCAACCAGATTTGATTGTGCTCACTGAAGAAGGTGTTAAATCATTAAACGGTATTGAAAATGTTTGGAAATTACCGGGCCTAACCTTAACACCAGCAGGTAAAAATAAAGCGTTATTAGTAGTCGACGATGTAGGCATGCTTAGCTTTAGTTTAGGAACGCCACAGGTCATGCTACAACTTCGAGAGGCGCTGGAAAAAAGCCAATGAGTCGTTTTAAGCATCCTCTATCTGCCATTTTGATGCTATTAGTTCTGCTTGGGGGAGCCACTTTGATTGCCTCCAATGCAGGCGCTATCAATCTGTCATTAAAAACACTCTGGTTTAGCCCAATGAGTGACCCAGACTGGCAAATTTGGGTTACTATTCGCCTACCCCGCATTTTATTAGCAATATTGGTAGGTTTGGCACTAGCGGTTGCAGGAGCCATTATGCAAGGGTTATTTCGTAACCCTCTTGCCGACCCGAGCTTATTGGGGATCAGCAGTGGCGCAGCATTATGTGTAGCAGCATTTATTGTTTTGTCGTTTTCCTTACCGACGATCCTTCAAAGCTATGGTCATTTAGCTGCCGCTTTTATCGGCAGTTTAACGGTTTCCCTGATTATTTTTAGTCTGAATCGTATTTCAAATGGAAATTTAGCACGATTATTATTAGCTGGAATTGCCATCAATGCGCTATGCATGTCATTAATTGGCGTTTTAAGTTACGTCAGTAACGATCAACAATTACGTACGTTTAGCCTGTGGATGATGGGCTCACTGGGTAATGTCGATTGGACTTCATTAACGATTGCAGCCAGCATTATTTTACCTACCTGCTTTGTGTGTTTATGGCAAGGTAATGCTTTAAATATTCTCCAGCTAGGCGATGAAGATGCCCATTATCTTGGATTGAATGTCGAGCGTAGCAAATTTATTCTTCTGTTTCTTAGCGCTTTATTAATCGGCTGTGCAGTAGCGATGAGCGGCGTGATCGGCTTTGTTGGCTTGGTCGTTCCTCACTTAATTCGAATGACCTTAGGACCCGACCATCGTTGGTTAATTCCAGGCTCAGCCATTGTTGGAGCCACGTTACTGCTAATCGCTGATACCCTAGCTCGCACCCTCGTTGTGCCAGCCGAAATTCCCGTTGGATTATTGACGGGGTTAATTGGCGGTCCCTATTTTCTATGGTTGATACTGCGCCAGCCCGCTGGGAGATTCTAACTTAATGATACCCTTACTTGACGCTCGTAACCTCAGTTATCATATTAATAATAAGGTCTTGATTGATGACATTAGCTTGTCCATTCAACAACATCAGATGGTCGTTATTATTGGGCCAAATGGGGCTGGTAAATCGAGTCTATTAAAATTGCTAACTGGCTATGCTTTACCGACTAATGGAGAATGCCAGATTGAAGGTCTCTCATTGTCTCAATGGGGGCATCAGCAATTAGCAAAAAAACGTGCAGTAATGAAGCAACACACCCATCTACAATTTGCGTTCAGTGTTGAAGATATTGTCGCTATGGGACGCACTCCTTATGGTTCAGAACATAAACAACAAGCCATTGAAATCGCCCTAGAACAAACTAGCTGCACTCAATTACGTCATCAAGACTACCGGCAATTGTCTGGGGGGGAACAACAGCGTGTTCAGCTTGCGCGTGTATTAGCTCAACTCTGGCAACCAGAGCCTACCCCCGCATGTTTATTTCTAGATGAACCCACCTCAGCTCTCGACCTCTACCATCAACAACACAGTTTACGTCTTTTACATCAACTAACCCGAGAACGCCCACTGGGTGTCTGCTGCGTATTGCACGACCTAAATCTAACAGCGTTATATGCCGATAAAGTATATTTGATTCATCAAGGTAAATTGGTTGTATCGGGAACACCGCAGGAAGTACTAACTAATGACAATTTAACCCGCTGGTATCAAGCCGATTTAGGCGTTCAGCAACATCCAGAAACCGCCGTGCCTTATGTTTACTTACGCCATTAAAAAAAATAAGCCATCGTATTCTACTGATGGCTCAATTATGACATCAAACAAGAAACATTTAACTTAAGGTTGAATGTTTTGTGAAAGTGTTATCGATTAAATTAAATACATTCTGTATATGTTTTATTTACATTCCAAATTTTTCATAAATAATCACTAAGTAAATTATCTATTTAATAGGTAAAGTGCGCCTTTAAATATAATCAATTGATTAAATCATAGTGACTTGAGCTTATTTAAGTTGAATTTATTAAGGTTTTCTTAATTTCCACCTGATTATTAACGTCGTTTTTATCAGCTATTTAATTACCATTTAAATAACGAAAAATATAATTCAAAAACAATAATACAAATAATCTTATTTTATTAAGAATGGTTGCCCGTTTATGAAAAAAACAGAATATTTTCTAAAAAAACTACGCACATTGATCATCAGTGACAAAAGCTATTTGGCCAATAAGTTCATGAAAAAACTAGGATATTACCCGAACTTTGATGCACCAAAAAGCTTTAATGAAAAAATTAATTTTCGCATGATCCATGATAAAAATCCGTTATATAGCCAGTTGGCTGATAAACTAGCGGTACGTGAATATGTTAGCCAAAAGATAGGGAGTGAACATATCGTTCCTATTTTGGCATCATATAATCATGTGAATGAAATCAAAATCGAACAGTTGCCGTCACGCTTTGTTCTTAAATGTACCCATGATAGTGGTAGCAGTATTATCTGTACGGATAAATCGCAATTTAATTTACAAGAAGCAAAGCAAAAATTGTCGTTCCATTTAATGAAGAATCTCTATTACATTACTCGTGAACGTCATTATAAAAATATTCCAGCACGTATTATTTGCGAAGAATATATCGATATCTTTGAGCAAAGAAACAGAAAACTGATTCCAGAAACGTGTCGAATACATTGTTTTTCAGGGAAGCCTATGTATGCCGAAATAGATTATACCGACGAATCTGGTACTGAGTTTATTAATATCTATGATACTGACTGGCAACTACAGCCAGTGAACTTCGGGTACCCTAACATGCTAGAGCCAGTAACTGAACCATCTCAGTTTAAAGAAATGCTCCGATTAGCTCAAATTTTGGTCACGCCTTTTGATTATTGTAGAGCAGATTTTTTACTTGCTGAAAATAAAATTTATTTCAGTGAATTAACCTTCGCTCCAAATGCGGGACGCACAGTCATAAGCCCACTATCTTGGGACTTCAAACTTGGTGAGCTATGGGAACAAAAAGTTAGCATGCAACGTATTCAACAGTTAGCTAAAGCTGAATTGGCTATTGCAACTATCAACAAGAAAAAGTAATAAAAAACGCGCTACTTATGAAAAAGTGGCGCGTTTTTTAACTTAATATTATCTAGTTTACCAGCACACTCGCTTTACGGCGTAAGCTCGCAATTAACATATAAATTGCGGTCACCAGCAAAACGATAAAGAAGAAGTTTACTAAACCACCATGTTGGGATAGCAAACCTCCTGCAACAACAGGTCCCATTGCAGAGCCTATGCTATAACTAAATAACATCACTTGAGTCGCCGCAACAATAAAAGAAGAATCTAACTTATCGCAGGCTAAAGTAATCGCTATTGGGTACAAGGCAAATGACGACATCCCCAACAAAGCTAACCCAACAATCATTACTATGTAATCGCTAGAGATATAAATTAACCCCATCGCAAAGACACCCAATAATGACACCATGGCTAGCAACAATGTTTTACTCATCACCACCGATAATTTGCTAATTATTGGCTGAATTAACATTCCACCTAAGATAATTGATGCCATTAAAACGCCAACTTGGTCAGTCGAAAAATTATCTTTTTTAAGTGATAAAGGCATCAATCCATAGATGGTTCCCATCACGATCCCTGACACCATACAACCAATAATCGCAGGCTTACTTAAGCGGGTAATTTGCTTCAATGAGAGTTTTTGATGCAATCCACTAGCGGGTTGTCCCTGACGAAACAGCAGCGGCGGTAGAACAGCAAGAAGTAACATACCCAAGACAACAATAAATGGATATACCCCTTGAGTCCCGATAAAGCCAATGGCAAGCTGACCGAGTGTAGTTCCACCATATAATGACGTCATATAAAAACTAAGACGCTTTGCTCGCGCTTTCGGGTTATCACCGATCAGCAACCAAGATTCCACAACCACAAAAATCCCTGCGACAGCGACACCAGCGATTAAGCGGTTTGGTAGCCATGCTTCAATAGTTGGCATCCATGGTAATAAAACAACCGTCGCTGCCAACATTAGCAAAAAGCCAATAAAAGCGATACGGTGCCCCACTCTCGCAATCACAGGCTCAATCAGCATCGAACCAATTAATAATCCTATATAGTAGGCACTCGCTAACCAGCCCGCATATTGAGTATCAATATTAAAGCTCCCCATCGATAATGGGATCAAACTCATCAAGTAACCTGAGGCTACCGCGAATAAGGTTAAACCCGCGACAGGTACGAATGTGTTGTCGCCTTTGCGCATCATAGCTGTGGACTCTTTCACGTCCCACTCTCCAACGAATGAAATAAATAGTATGCGCTGCAGCTATATCGTAGATGACGGCAAAAATGCATCCTTGTTTAAGAATACATTTTGGCGACTAGTGCAGTGATAATAATAAATAAGTAAGGTCAATTTGAGCGCAATATAGAACTTTCATTTAGGGAATGACAATGAGAAAAACTAATGCTTACTAGCAAATTTATTTATGTGAGAAAAATCACGTTTTTTCATGCAGTAAAAATCACTAAAAAATCAAAACAAAAATAATTAATCAGATATAAATCAACTAGTTGTAATTTAATTGAAAAATTTTCACATTAACTTTTTAAATATATTTAATCACTTCAAACTTGTTATTCAAAATATATTTATCTATTTTTTTAAAAAATTTATTTGAAATTATTTTTGTTAATTAGCCTTTGGTTTATGACCATAACTAATTTCAACATTGATTATTCTCAATGCCAATTTTACGCCTATATAGTGATAATGTATTTTTCTAACTGAGAAAATAGACAGCAACCTTACAGCCTTACTTATCGCTAGCTCAAGTTATAGCAAGGCCGTAACTCAGATTAATGAGTGCCACCAACACTGCTAGAACATGAATTAGGACGAAGACAGCCGTCGCCACAATGTAGTCCGGCTAATCCCCAAATACTCAGCTACAGCCTTGCGGTCACCATTAAATTTTTTCATAACCTCTTCCAGAGATTCCTTCGACTGTTCTAGTTGCTGCATATTTTCCATTTTTAGTGTTTCTTTAACTTCCCTCTCCGGTGACAAACTTATCAGCATTTCTGTGTTAATGCTTTTGTCTGCATAAGCACTACAATAGAGAGCTACTCGCTCCATCAAATTACGCAGTTCACGAACATTGCCTGGCCATGGATATGATAAGAAAAAGTCGCGACAATTCAGGAGCTGCTGAACTCGGAATGACGGGAGAGGTAACTGCAATCCCGAAAAAGCCAGCTTGAGTAATCGTTCTGCTAAAATGAAAATATCATCTCCTCGTTCATTTAATGCAGGCACTTTCATACGAAGCACACCTAGCCTATAAAATAAATCTCGACGAAAACGCCCTTCAGAGACCCAGGTATCTAAGTCGCAATGAGTGGCACAAATCACACGTACATTCACTTGTAGAGGTCGATAACCACCAACTCGCACCACAGAACGTTCTTCTAGAACTCTTAATAATCGAGTTTGTAAAACCATTGGCATTTCACCAATTTCATCCAAAAATAACGTTCCGCCATTAGCAATTTCAAATAGCCCAGCACGACCACCACGCAGTGATCCCGTAAATGCCCCTTCTTCATAACCAAATAACTCTGCTTCCAGCAATGTTTCTGGAATTGCCCCGCAGTTAACGGCCACAAAAGGCATTTGTTGCTTGCTACGTTTATGTTGGTTAAACAAGCTATATTCATGATGAATAGCTTGAGCAACCATCTCTTTTCCCGTGCCACTTTCACCTTGGATCAACACAGTTGCATCCGAGCGAGCATATAGCATAATCGTTTGTCTAACTCGCTCCATGGGGGTAGACAAACCGATCAGATCATTAATGCTATGGCGAACTTTGGTAGGATTAACTGGCTGATAACGGTCCTGAATAACCGTATGGCGGTGAGACATTCTACTGAGTTCAATAGCGTCAGAAAACGCTTGTCTAATGGTTTCCGTGGAATAAATAAAAATCCCCGTCATTCCCATCTCTTCAGCTAAATCCGTAATTAACCCAGCGCCAACCACAACCGTTATTCCCATTGCCTTTAGAGCGGTTAATTGTGCCCTAGCATCCTCTGCTGTGACATAGCTACGCTGCTCAATATGTAAGCCAAAATTGGTTTGAAATTCCTTGAGGGCTGGGATGATTTTTTGATAGTTAACAATACCAACTTTATCGCTAATTTCTCGAGCTTTGGCTAATGCTTGCATCACATCAAAGCCACTAATTTTGACAATAATTACAGGCACAGAAACGTGGCTTTTTAAGTAAGCACCGTTAGATCCCGCGCTAATGATGGCATCACAGTGCCCATCCTTTAAACGACGACGCACCTCCTCTGCTGCATGCTCAAAACCAATATTTAAGGGGGTAATTTCTGCTTGAGCACTAAATTCAGGGCTTATATCTCGAAATAAAGTATAGAGACGGGAAACAGACACTGTCCAAATAATCGGTTTTTCCATAATAACTCCCTATCCTATTTCATGGTGCACAAACGTTTCAAATTTCATTAAGTGAAACATTATTTCGTTTCAATGAAACATTCCAATATGTTAATTAAAAAATCGCTTGTACATCACAAAAACATATTTTAGCCATCTTATTGATATTCATTAATTATCATTAAATTCTCCTATTTATGACAGTCTGGCACGTCAATTGCTATCTAACTATAGTTATAAAAACTTAATTACAAATGATTAACAAATTAAGGGGTTTTATGTCTATCATTTCAGCAGGCCAACAATTTCGAGATGCAGTAAAGAATGAATCACCACTTCAATTAGTCGGTGCTATCAATGCAAACCATGCCCTACTCGCTAAACAAGCTGGCTATAAAGCCATTTACCTTTCCGGTGGAGGCGTTGCAGCAGGCTCACTTGGTATACCTGATTTGGGGATCTCCACCCTTGACGATGTATTAATAGATATTCGCCGAATCACTGATGTTTGTGATTTGCCGTTGATGGTAGATGCAGATATAGGCTTTGGTCCTTCTGCGTTTAATGTTGCCCGTACCGTTAAATCAATGCTAAAGGCGGGCGCTGCTGGCCTACACCTAGAAGATCAGGTAGGTGCTAAACGCTGCGGTCATCGACCTAACAAAGAAATTGTTTCTACCCAAGAAATGGTCGACCGAATTAAAGCAGCAGTGGATGCAAGAACAGATGAAAACTTTGTCATTATGGCGCGTACTGATGCCCTTGCCGTAGAAGGACTCGATGCAGCTCTCGAACGTGCCAATGCCTATGTTGAGGCAGGAGCCGATATGTTATTTCCTGAAGCCATTACCGAACTAGGAATGTATCAGCAATTTACTCGCCATACTCCAGTCCCTGTTCTCGCTAACCTCACCGAATTTGGCCAAACGCCATTATTTACTCTCGATGAGTTGCGTGAGGTTGGGATAGCTATTGCCTTATATCCGCTATCAGCATTCCGTGCGATGAACAAAGCCGCTGAGCAGGTGTACTCCACTTTACGCAAAGAAGGCACTCAAAAAAGTATGGTGCCATTAATGCAAACCCGTGAAGAGCTGTATAAAAGCATCAATTATTATCACTATGAACAAAAACTTGATGCCTTATTTTCACAAAAAAAGGAACGTTAATTCATTTAAAAACAGCCTATAGAGCAAGTTGTAATCTCTTCTATCCCCTACAAGGAATTCGTGATGAATGAACAACTTAAGAATACTGAATCCGCCACGTTTAAACCGAAAAAATCAGTGGCACTGTCTGGTGTTACAGCAGGAAATACGGCGCTGTGTACCGTAGGCAAAAATGGCAATGACTTGCATTATCGTGGCTATGATATACACGATTTAGCTACTCAATGTGAATATGAAGAAATTGCCTATCTACTTATCCACGATAAGCTTCCTAATCGTACTGAATTAATTGCTTATAAAAATAAATTAAAACCACTAAGAGGCTTACCAACTAATGTTAAGCAAACTTTAGAATCTATTCCTGCCAATACTCATCCCATGGATGTTATCCGCACAGGTGTATCCATGATGGGGTGTGTATTACCAGAAAAAGATGTCCATACATTAATGGGTGCAAAGGATATCGCGGATAGATTACTTGCATCTCTCGGTTCTATTCTTCTGTATTGGTACCATTTTAGTCATCATGGCCGTCGTATCGAAACCATGACAGATGATGATTCAATTGGCGCACACTTTCTACATCTACTACACGGTAAAAAGCCTCCCGCTCAATGGGAAAAATTTATGCATATTGCATCGATTTTATACGCAGAGCATGAATTTAATGCATCAACGTTTGCTGCAAGAGTCATTGCCGGAACAGGTACCGATTTTTATTCCGCGATCACAGGGGCAATCGCGGCACTTCGGGGACCTAAGCATGGTGGCGCAAATGAAGTGTCATTAGAGATCCAGCAACGTTATTCATCTATTGAGGATGCAGAGCAGGATATTGTGGCTAGAGTCAAAAACTCTGAAGTCATCATTGGATTTGGGCACCCTGTTTACACATTAGCAGATCCACGTCACCCCATTATTAAATCAGTCGCTCTACAGCTGTCAGAGCAGAGTATGAATCGCCATTTATACACGATTGCTGACCATATTGAATCAGTCATGAGGCGGGAGAAAAACATGTTCCCGAATCTCGATTGGTTTTCTGCTGTTGCCTATCATTTGATGGGAGTACCAACCGCTATGTATACCCCACTATTTGCTATTGCTCGTATTGCAGGTTGGTCGGCCCATATTATCGAGCAACGCCAAGACAATAAAATTATTCGTCCATCCGCCAACTATACCGGTCCAGAAAATAAACTTTTTGTTCCTATTGAGCAGCGCCAATAAAGGTAAAAATAATGACAACACAAACCCAACGTTCGCTACATCTTCAATTTGATAAAGTTATGACGGATATTGTCGACTATGTTATCGATTTCCCTATTACCTCCAATTTAGCCTACGATACAGCCTACTATTGCTTGCTAGATACCCTCGGCTGTGGAATGGAGTCTCTGGAATACCCTGCATGTAAAAAATTACTTGGACCTCTAATTCCAGGTACTATTGTACCTAATGGAACTAAAGTGCCGGGAACTCAATTTCAATTAGATCCCGTACAAGGGGCATTCAACATTGGTACGATGTGCCGCTGGTTAGATTTCAACGATACATGGCTTGCCGCAGAATGGGGGCATCCATCTGATAACCTTGGCGGAATTCTAGCAACTGCGGATTGGTTATCTCGCGAAAATATTAGTAAAGGTAAAAAACCACTGGTGATCCGCAATGTACTCACCGCCATGATTAAAGCCCATGAAATACAAGGTTGTATTGCGTTAGAAAATGCCTTTAATAAAGTCGGATTGGACCATGTTATTCTGGTTAAAGTCGCATCCACAGCGGTTGTTGCTCAAATGCTAGGATTAAACAGAGAGCAGATATTAAATGCCATTTCGTTGGCATGGGTTGATGGTCATAGTTTGCGAACCTATCGCCACACACCAAATACAGGTTCCCGTAAATCTTGGGCTGCGGGTGATGCTACTTCTCGTGCAGTAAGATTAGCGCTCATGGCTCAGAAAGGGGAAATGGGATATCCCACTGCCCTAACCGCCAATACATGGGGTTTCTATGACTCCCTATTTCGAGGGCAAGCCTTTAAGTTCCAGAGACCATACGGTTCTTATGTCATGGAAAATGTGCTATTTAAGATTTCATTCCCAGCAGAATTCCATGCACAAACTGCGGTCGAAGCCGCTCTACAACTGTATAACCAGTTACAACAAATGGGTAAAACAGCTGACGATATTGAATCAATTAATATCCGAACTCACGAAGCTTGTATACGGATCATTGACAAACAAGGCACTCTACATAACCCAGCTGATCGTGACCATTGCATTCAATATATGGTAGCAATTCCACTTATTTTTGGGCGCCTTACTGCTTCTGACTATGAAGATAATATCGCTCAAGATAGCCGAGTTGATACTTTACGAGCCAAAATGTATTGCCATGAAGCCCCTCATTTCACTCAGGATTACCATGATCCCGATAAGCGCTCTATTGCCAATGGATTAACGGTGAAATTAAAAGACGGTCAAGTCCTAGACGAAATTGTTATTGAATATCCTGTAGGGCATCAACGCCGTCGTCAGGAAGGTATGCCCTTATTACTGAAAAAATTTAGAACTAATTTAGCGAGACAATTTCCTGAAACCCAGCAGTTACGTATTCTGAGCGCTTCATTAGACAAACCTCTGCTTGAAGACATGGCAGTTAATGAATATTTAGACTTATTTGTTATCTGATTGATAAGTAAAAAGCTAAGGGAGGTAAACTTTGTTTGCCCTCCCTGCCAAAACTATAAACTCACTGTAGCCCCTGAAGTTGGTTCATCTTCTGGCGGGGCAATTAACTTTCCACTCAGCACTTTTGATGACTCAATATCACGGCGTAACTCGATAACTTCCTCATCAATTTCTTGACGCATTTTTGGTGAGCAGTTGGCTAATAATTTCTCTAACGTTCCCATTATTCCTCCGGTTTCACAAGATGAGATGCATATTCAGCATCCGCTCGTTTAATCAAATTGTTATAAAACAACTTTTCATCCCACCCTTTTTTACTATCCGCACACAATACAATTCCACAATGCTTAGAATCAAATGCAAAACATGCTCTAATGGGCTCCCTACCTACTGGAATCCTTAATTCTTTCATATGCATAAACTTAGAGCGCTTTAGCCTATCAACGTAAGGACGGCCTAAGTAAGGTCCAAACTCAGCAAGAATAATTAATCTCGCTAAGATTTTCTTTCGCACACTATAGTTTTGAATTTCTAACCAATCGTCGAATAAAATCCTTGTTTTTATCGTCCATGTCAACAAAATATATCTCCTAATATTTGAATAAACCCGTAACCTATTGGTTATAAAAAAAACAATTATTTATATGATATAAAAATCAAACAAACCTTTTAAATTCAGATACAGCAAGCGTTATAACGGAAATATTAAATGGATTAAATAAAAAATGAGTTTGATTGCTTTTTATGGGAAGCGCTTCGCAGGAAAATGATGAGCATAAGAATTGAAAAATAGTCAGCCATGATAATAATTAAATATTATTTATGATTTTTCATGTTTAACATATAAAAAAGCCCTAGTTCAATCGAGCTAGGGCTAAGATAGAATAGGCCGTTATAACTATTTTAATAATCTAGCTCGTACCGATTTACCTTTGATTTTACCCTGTTGTAGGTGTTTCCACGCTTGATTAGCAACAGATTTTTTAATTGCAACATAAGCATGTATTGGGTGAATAGTAATCTTGCCAATGTCGTCACCTTGTAAACCAACATCCCCTGTTAATGCGCCAAGGATATCACCAGGTCGAATTTTTGCTTTTTTACCACCATCTAAACATAGAGTGACCATATCCGCTTCTAAAGGCGTAATACGTAATCCAGTTGGCTCTGGTAACCAATTCAGCTTCATGTTGAGCATTTCTTCCAGTGCATTTGCTCTCTGAGCTTCTTCCGGAGAACATAAACTAATAGCTAAACCACTTTGACCCGCGCGAGCTGTTCGCCCAATACGATGTACGTGAACTTCAGGATCCCAAGATAATTCAAAGTTAATCACCATTTCTAACGCTTTGATATCTAGGCCACGAGAGGCAACATCCGTAGCAACCAAAACCCGACTACTCCCATTAGCAAAACGAACTAGAGTTTGGTCTCGGTCACGTTGATCCATATCACCATGCAGTACTAATACACTTTGCTTGCTGTCGTTCAGCGCATCAAAGACGGCTTGGCAATCTTTCTTGGTATTACAGAATATAACGCAAGATGCAGGTTGGTCACGGCTCAATAATTTTTGCAGTAATTCAATTTTGTCATGGCGAGCAACTTCATAAAATTGCTGTTCAACATCCGGTAATTCATTAACTGAGTTAATTTCGATAGTCTGAGGATTGTTCTGAATACGCTGACTAATATCAGCAATACTTTCAGGCCATGTTGCTGAAAATAATAATGTTTGACGCTGATGAGGAGCAAAAGAAATAATGGCATCGATCTCATCAGAAAACCCCATATCCAACATACGGTCAGCCTCATCTAAAACTAACGTTTGCAGATGATCCAAATTTACTGTTTCTTTATGCAAATGGTCGAGTAAACGTCCAGGTGTTGCCACAATGACATGAGCAGCATGGGCTAATGAATCTCGCTGGACACTAAATGGTACGCCACCACATAAGGTTAATATTTTCAAATTGGGAATATAACGTGCTAAACGACGTAATTCATTAGCAACTTGATCCGCAAGTTCTCTTGTTGGGCATAATACTAGTGATTGGGTATTAAAATTTTTCGCATCAATATGTTGCAGTAAACCTAAACCAAACGCTGCCGTTTTACCGCTTCCCGTTTTAGCTTGTGCGCGGACATCCTGACCGGCAAGGATCGCGGGTAAAGCCGCTTCTTGAATTGGTGTCATCGTTAAGAATCCCAATTCATTAAGATTAGAGAGTTGCTCCGAAGGAAGCGCATTCAGTTCAGCAAATGAAGTCACAGTTAACATTCCGAATAAATTAAAAATAGGCAAATGGAGGGAGATGTTTTCCAACATCCCCACATATGATACTAGAAAATAAATTGATAGCGAGTTTGGTTAGTATAAATTTGATTGGCGTGTGCAATACCGCTATTTGTCTGTTCCATATTATCAAACGGATATTGGGTCGTTAATACAACACCTGAATATGGTGTATGCGTTTTATTTTTACCCAAAACAGAAATTAGTTTATTCCCTGAATAGAGATGTACCGCTGGCAAAGTACTTATAATATTGACTCTGACATCGCCATCTGGTGCACCTAATGATGCGGCTATTTTTGGCTCATCCATAGTGTTATCCAAAACAATAGTATGATCGTAACCTCCCATAACTGTTTGGTCTTCATCCAGTAAAAAATCACGCCCTATACGTTTTCCCTGCCGAAAATCAAAGTGAGTATCGGTAACATCTTTCAGCTCTCCCGTCGGGACTCCGTTTTCATCTAGTGGTAAAAAATGTGAACCTAAAATTTGTAAATCATGCTCTAATGCAGTACGCGTTGAACTCTCGCCTGCTAAATTAAAATAAGTATGGTTCGTTAAATTTACCGGACAATCATGAGTAGATTGATATCGGTAACTAATGATAACTTGGTTGTCATCCGTTAATTGATAATGCACTTCAATTTTTAACTCTCCAGGAAAACCTTGGTCACCATCAGGGGAAACTAATGTGAATACAACTTGCTGTTGATCTGGTTGCGAGATAGCCCATACTCGATAACTAAAACTATCAGTGCTGGTAGATAAGCTATGTATTTCCTGGCTATTAGCCGCAGGATAAGTTTCACATTCAAAATTGAAAGTAGGATTTCGAAAACCATTTGCCACACGTCCAATCGTTGCCCCAAAATAGACACGTTGTTCCATTTGAGTCGCCATATTTGGCGCCCCTAAAATGACATCTCGTTTACCAGTATCTAGCGGCAAAATACAACTTACCCAACTTGCGCCAAGACTGCTCAAAATAATTTTCATTCCATCTTTATTCGTGAGTGCGACCACTTTGGGTGTTCTCAGTGTGTGACGTTGTTGCTTGGTAAACTGCATTTTTCTGAATAACCCTTATTCAATGGATTTTTAGCTTAGCGTTATATAAGTTCACAATAATAAAACGAATTTATAATTAACACTATAATTACACTCCTCACAATTTCCATCTTTACAAAAAGATAACCTCAAATATAAAATGATAAAATAAAAAAGCTGATAACATTTCTGTAATCAGCTTTTTATAAAGTCAGTCGTCTTGGAGTTAAGAATTAATGCAAGCAATACTCATCGTAAGGATCTAAATGGGTCATTACATCAAGTATTTGCGGGTTTTTCATCAGCTGTTTACGAACATTTACTGCTATATCATGCCCTTCAAGGATTGTCATCTGAGCATCTAATTCTAAATGGACATCGACTAATAAAAAATCACCCGATTTACGCGTTTTTAAATCATGGAATCCTTTTATTTCTTTTACACTTCTAATCACATTACTAATCTGTTCTAGGGTTTCTTCATCGGCTCCTTTATCCATTAAATCTTGCATGGATTGATAGGTAAATTTATACCCCATACGAAAAACAAATGTCCCTACAATTAAAGCGGCAATGGGATCTAAAATACGAATTCCACATAAACTCCCGACAATACCAATAGCAACCACTAATGAAGAGGCTGCATCAGAACGAGCATGCCAAGCATTTGCGACTAACATGCTTGAATTGACTTTATTTGCTACATGCAACATATAACGGAACAGCCCT
Organism: Providencia sp. PROV210; assembly: GCF_028479445.1. Taxonomy (NCBI): domain Bacteria; kingdom Pseudomonadati; phylum Pseudomonadota; class Gammaproteobacteria; order Enterobacterales; family Morganellaceae; genus Providencia; species Providencia sp. PROV210. The sequence continues at coordinate 5,900 of NZ_JAMPNQ010000001.1, read as the reverse complement.
TCCTTAGCGACCAATGCCGTTAATGCAGCAACTAACGCAGCCGTATGAACTTCAGGTATCAATTCAGGATGCAACATTTTATCAACTGCTGACCATCCCATACCAACACCAACAATCAACAAAATGATTCCTAAGATAAGGGAAGCACCATTCTCATAACGAAAGTGGCCATAAGGATGGTCTGCATCAGGTTTTTTATGACTCTTTTTATTCGCAATAAGAACAACAAAGTCTGCAACCAAATCAGATAACGTATGAATACCATCAGCAATTAAACCCGATGAATGAGAGAATATGCCAACAATAATCTGCCAAATAGACAAAAGTGAATTAACGGCAACACTAACGAGTGTACTTTTTTTAGCCGCATTGAATTTATTTTGTAATAACTCTAAATCGCTTTCCCCACTATTTGGGGTTTTATGTTTATGCATAAAAAATGCTCTTAATGAAAAACAAAATAATTATCATTTAAATATTATTTATTTTCAATGACTTAATTGAATTTAAAATATTCTCATATTATTTGTTAAATGTCTCAATATAAATTGTAAATAATTGATTTCATTGATTGATAATGATTATTCTTTATCTTTCATGTCTAGAATAAAATAGATCTATTGGTAATATGCTAACTGAGTATCAGTTTTTTACTAGCTATATAATTTATAATATATTTATCTCTGTTAGTTATAGATAAATTCAAACGTTAATTATCAGGAATAGATAAATAACACATGATCCACGAGATTATAACTATACAATAAAATTTAAATAACATATAAAGAGGTAGCTATGTATAAAAAAATATTGGTTCCTATTGATTTGTTAGAGGATGATTTAAATGAAAAAATCATCAGCCATGTAGAAAGCTTGGCTAAACTTGGAACACCTGAAATTCATTTTCTATCTGTGCTACCCAGTGTAGAACTGTTTTTTGGTATTGAGGTTGCCATATTGCCTGAAAGCCATAAAAACTCAGCAGAGCGCGCAGCATTAGCCATGAAAGCTCTTGAGGAAGTACTCAAGGATATCAAAATCGCAGACAAACAGATTAACTGCAAAATTAGCATTGGTTCAGCAAAAGATGAGATTCTGGATTATGCAGAAGAGATTAATGCAGATTTAATTGTTGTTGGCTCACATCACCCAAGTACATCTACCTATTTATTAGGTTCAACAGCATCCGCAATTGTCCGTCACGCTAAAACTTCTGTCTTTGTAGTTCGATAAAACTGAGTTTTTAGATTATTTTTTATATGAAAATGCCGCACCCCATATGAATCGGAGCTGCGGCATTCTCCCCGCTATTTCTTAACTGAATCCATTAATTTTTCATCAGTAGACCAAATTTTATATTTTACTTCCATATCAGATGGCGCATAAACCACAATAGGTAGCTTACTGTTATAACGAACAAAAGCATCATCACCTAACTGGGTACTAATAAAGCGATCTTTTGCCGGCTCGGAACAGCCCATCATCGTTGATGCAGGACCTTTCACATCATCTAATTTATAATAGCTATATCCCCAACCCTCTAATGTTTTTTCTTCTAGGTCACCCATGAACCATTGGCGGTTACAATCTGCCTTCATTGTTTTACCGATCACTAACTCAACCATATAGTTGTATTCATTTTGCTGAGCTTTCAGATCAATAACATGACGAGTCATACCAGATTCAGCTTTTGGATACGGCGCGATCTTTCCTAAATCCTCAGTCGCAACTGCACAAGATGAGACAGCTACCGCAGCCATTACAGATAAAATCGCCTTTTTCATCATAAAATTCCTATTTTAAAAAATAAATCCGCATTAAAACCCATGTTTAATTACATAATAAGTTAGATTAACCAGCTTAATCACTATAGATGATTCTTAATTACAAAAATATAGATAATTCGATATCACCCCTGTAATCATACTTAATTTTAGTATAGGGATCATAAAATTAATAAAAATTATGTAAATTTCCTTTTTTCATAATGTACATAAAACAATCAGCGATTATACTGAAAGTGAGGCTTAATACATTCTGAGGAGGTAGTATGTTATCTGCAGATCAAGATTTAGTTTCACAATTAATCGCAACTCATCCCCGCTTTCAGTCCCTTTATGAAAAGCACCATCAGCTTGATAAAGAAATTAGTAAACTTGAAGGGCCTTCTGGTGCAGGCTATAACGAACAAGTCGCTAAACTTAAAAAAGAAAAACTGCATCTAAAAGATGAAATGCAAAGAATAATGCAAACAACTCGATAAGTAATTCACACATTGTTGCTCGCACTGACCTAATGGCATAAGAGCCCTTATGCCATTCTTGTCAATCATTAACCCTACCAATTTAAGATTAAAACATATATATTAAATGTATGTTTTAGATAACTGATTCGGGGTAGTTATGGCGGGAAAGCGAATAAGTCGTGAAATTAAAACGATTGATAAAATGATACAAATCTACCAAAAATCTCATCCTGCCCCAGAGGAAGATCCAGAGTATTATCAAAAAATTTTCAAGTATGCTATTAATCGCCTAGAAAAGTGTCGTTATGGTGAATCAAAACCCGCATGTAAACAATGCCCGATTCATTGCTACCAACCTAAAATGCGTAATGAGATGAAACTAATCATGCGCTGGGCTGGTCCTAAAATGCTTTATCACCACCCTATTCTCGCTATTCGTCACCTTCTCGACGATAGAAAGCCGGTTCCTGAATTACCCAATAAATCTCGGCAATCATCTAATAAATAAAAATTTGCTTTTATCATCCATAAATATAGAGCGTTGTTAGACTCTAATTTTGATTTTTTTGAAAAAACCTAAAGTGACGCTTATATAAAAAATAGTAACCTTAAATAACTAATTACTAAAATCCATGTTTTAAGTATCACGATTCGATATTCCAATAGCCAAACAAAGTCGATAATGAGATTTAAATCTCATAAATAGCCTAAAAAAGCCCATTTTCAATTAATATAATTAATCGAACCGAATCATTAAATTAATTAATCATGAAACTAATTTAATGACTCATTAGTTATGCTTATATATACTATATTTAACGAATGTAATGACAATGATTTATATAGCAATAATTGATTATAATAAGCTAAAAAAGATACATTATCTTTATCGGGTAAAAAAATAGTAAATAAACGCCAAAAAACAATAATTATAAAATACCAAATAAATCAATTTAAACAGATTATTAATCTGAATTATTAATAATTATCGGAATTATAAAATAAAACGCCAAAAGAAAAGATCGCATTTTCCGATTTAATTACGAAAACAGATCGGAAAAACCATGTTTTGAAATATTTATTAACATTTAAATTTACAATATGACAAAAACGTAACCTTTTATATAATTTCAATTACTAGAGTAATCATGATTTTTTATATCAATAAAATTGCAAATGCTGACATTTGATTTCGATGGTTACTTTTGGAATTGATATTAATAAAGGTACTAATATGAACAACAATATCAAACTCGGCCAACAAGTGATAAAAAAGGTACGTATCGATAAAAGCAATCCTCATGCGATACTCGACCTGACCACAAAAGGTCTTATCATCATTGAAAAAGGCTCAGTCTTATTAGAAACTCCTGCGGCAAAGACAACTTTGCATCAAGGAGATATTCTATATCATAAACAAGGCTCCTACTCTTTTCAGAGTGAAGACTCTAATACTGATGGTGAATTTTTATGGATAGCGTTAGATGATAAATTTTTACGTGAGTATTTATCTCTCTATGGAGAACAACTCAGTGAGATTGAACGCTCAGATAATACTTCAAACGACATTATTAAATTTACTAGTAATACATTTATAGAACAGATAAGAGATAGCTTGGATTCATTTATTCAATCTCAGTTTCCTGAGATGATACTAAAACTCAGAATCAACGAATTATTGCTTCTTTTATCTTATAGTGAGCAAGGTGCAACACTGTTATCAAACTTACGCCAATTAAGTAATCGCCAAGCTGAGCGGCTTCAGACTTTTATGGAAAACAATTATTTAAAGGAATGGAAATTAAATGAATTTGCTAAAACATTTGGTATGGGGTTGACCACATTTAAAGAGTTATTTCATACCGTTTATGCGACTTCACCACGTTCTTGGATCAGTGAAAAACGGATTATGTATGCCCATCAATTATTAATTAATACATCAATGAGTATTGTGGAAGTCTCTATGGAAGCGGGATTTTCCAGTCAATCTTATTTTACTCAAAGCTATCACAAACGTTTCGGTTATACGCCTAGTCGGGTACGAAAAATATCTTAGCCATTCTATAGTCAATATACCCTGTCAGTATAGAGTTAGAGTTTTAACTACACTGGCAGAAAGGTAAAATTTTATTTTTTCAAAAATAAAAAAGAGCTTACTGATTAGGCAAGCCCTTCTTTTCATACGTAAAATAATTATTTTGCGCTTATAACTTTAAAATCAATTATGGACATTGAGTTTGGTGGAATTGTGCCAGGAACACCATCAACCCCATAACCACCTTCAGGTTCAATATAAACTTTCACCATACCGCCAACACCAATTTTATCAACAAACATATTTAATGGCGGTGGTAACTGATTATAAGCTAAAACCATTGGATTTTGTTCTGTATGCATGACAGTCACCTTACCATCCGTCAACTGCTCTCGCATGATAATTGTGATTTGTTTATCTGCTACATTAGAAATCGGTGCACCTTTTTGTAAGACTTTATAATAAGTATGACTATCCAATTTACTGTATTTCTGCTGGTTAATGTCCTGTATTATTTTTTGATTACGTTTTGCATTCTCTTGAGCAACCGAATTTGTATCTTTCGCAGGGATCTTAATGATGCTTGGCGTTTTACCTGATGACTGTGCCTGATGTGTCTGAGCCGATTTGAGCGAGTCATTTTCCTTCCTTAACTGCATAACTCGCTGATTTAAATCTCTAATCTGAGATTTAAGCCCATCATCGGTAGAGAATGATTTTAATGAAACTAATTCATCTTCAGCTTTCTTCAAACTTTCTTTTGCCTTTGTTAGTTCTTTCTGAACCTTAGTATCGGCTAACACCTTGTCATCCAGCTGCTTTTTAAGCTTATCTAATTCTTGATTCTGTTTACCTGTATTTTCAGCCGTAAATTTTTGTGCTTCTAGCTTTAATTCATTAAGCTGTTTATTTGCGTCTAATAATCTCTGTTCAATATCTGATTGTTGTTTATTACGATTAGCAAGATCAGTCTCAAGTTGAGATATTTGTTTTTCTTGATCTTTAGCTTGCGCAACTAACTTCGAATTTTGAGATTCGAGTTTTTTCTTATCTGATAACTGAGCAGTTAAAGCGTCCTGAATACCCTGCTTATCTGCACCAAGTTTAGCTAATTCAGCTTCTCTTTGTTCCAATAAAGAAATTTGCTTACTTAGGTCACTCGTTAAATCTTTAATTTGCTTATCACTAGCTTTCCCAACCAATGCCGTTTGTTTTTCCAAGTCTTTTTGTAATTTTTGTACTTGAGAATTCGCTTGCTTCAATTGAGATTGAGTATCTATATAACTTTTCTCATTCGCCGCTAATTGCGTTTGCAATAAATCTTGCTGGTTTTGGCTATCAGTTAACTGTTTAGTGAGCCTTTCTTGATTATTTTTCTGCTCTACTTGCTGTTTTTTAGCAATAGCTAATTCAGTCTCTAAGTTACTTTTTTCCGATAATTGAGCAACCTGACTAGCGAGTTGTAACGCTAATTGCTGGTTTTTATCCGTCAATGTTTTAACTTGTTTGTCGCTGGATTCACCCAATGACGCCAATTTTTGCTCGGCTTGCGTTTGTTGTGCCTGTAACTGTGCCTTCGCGTCCGCCAATTGCTTCTGAGCCGCGGTTAAATCGGTTTCC